>CAOJND010000039.1 GCA_948439445.1 uncultured Eubacteriales bacterium
CCCACGAGGTGCTTCCCCTGGGGATTACCTTGGACGAGCGTATTGCCTAAGGTTACTACTACTCTGGCACTGTGGCGCTGGTGAAAGAACTGCTGGCAAATCCAGAACTGTTGGAATTGTCGGCGGATGTTCCCGTGTCATACAGCGTCCAACGATAAGTGGGGTTATCTCCTACTTTGAGGTGGCAAAGGGTGTATATTTTACATAAGATTGATCTTTGAAATGTTTAGGACCGCCCTTGAAAAGGCATGAAAAAAGAATGTAAAAAACATGAGAGTTTCTGTTTTTATACTAGACAATTTCATGACGTGGTGTTATAATGATTGTGATCATATCTTAGAATCTGATCTGTATGCTGTGCTGTCAGGGCTTGTAGAAAACAACATCTTGCGTTCAGACTTTACACTAGAGAAGGGATGTTGCCGGCATGGAAGGGTTTGTTGATTTCCATGCGCATATTTTACCGCACATGGACGATGGGAGCGAATGTGTGGAAGTTTCTTTGGGCCTAGGGCAGGCGCTGGCGCGCCAAGGCATATCGGTGGTTTGCGCGACCTCCCATTTCTATCGGAACAGGCAGAGTGTTCAGCAGTTTTTGGCGTGCCGGCAGGCCGCGTGGGAGGCATTGCGCCATGTTTGGACGCCGGATCTTCCAAGCGTACTGCTTGGGGCGGAAGTGGCATTTTTCCAGGGGATTGGCGATTGTCTGGAGCTGGACAGCCTCTGCCTGGAGGGGACGAAAACACTGTTGCTGGAAATGCCGTTTTCCGTTTGGTGTGACTGGGAACTGGAGGAAGTGATCCATTTGGTTTTGGATCGGGAGTATCAAATTATTTTGGCCCATCCGGAGCGGTACTGTTTTAACAGCATGAACAGGCGCAATTTGGAAAAACTGGCCCAGCTTCCCCTGCGTTTGCAGATAAACGCCGATACAGTTCTTCGTTGGCAGACAAGAAAGACGGGGGTGTGGCTGTTGCACTTGCAGGGGAATCCTGTTTTGGGCAGCGATTGTCACAATCTATCCGCTAGGTCTCCTCATTTGGCCCAGGCTCGGGATGTGATACGGAAAAAACTAGGTGTCAGTTTTTTGAGAGAGATGGATTGCGGTATGTGGGAGTTGCTCCCTGCTGCGTTCCAGTAAAGAGGTGTTTCCATGAGTGGGCAGCATTCCTACATACATCGCCGGGACGTGCTGAAAGCGGTGTTGGTTATTCTACTGGGAGTCGCTGTAATTGCAAGCGGTATTATTGGCATTCGATACTGGCAGCGATGGACAGAGAAAGAATCTCTGGAGCAGCCACAGGGGGGTACTTCCCCTCAGACAGTTACATATCGTGGAATTGAATACCGCGCAAAGGAAAAGATTCATACCTATTTGATGCTAGGTGTGGATACCCAGGGGCCTGTTGGAGGCGATGAAAATGCGGCCAGCGGCGGACAGGCAGATGTGCAGATGGTTCTGGTTGTGGACGACGATGCGAAGAGCTGGCAGGTACTTCAGCTCAACCGTGACAGCGTAGTGGATGTACCGATTCCCGATATTACTGGTAAAATTATTGGAACGCAACGGCAGCAGTTGGCGTTGGCGCATGCCTATGGCGATGGTATGAAGCGTAGCTGTAAGAATGCGGTGCAGGCGGTTTCTGATTTGTTGGAGGGCCAGCGCATTGACGGCTATTTGGCGTTAAATATGGACGCGATTCCCGTATTAAACGACTTGGTTGGCGGTGTTACAGTGACCATCGAATCCGATTTTTCTGAAGTGGATTCTTCTTTGGTTATGGGACAGACAATCACCCTGAACGGAGAGCAGGCGCTGCACTTTGTCCGTGCACGCAAAGGTGTGGAGGATGAGACCAACCTGTCTCGTATGGAACGGCAGCGGCAGTTTTTAAATGGGCTGAGTCAAAAACTTCAGACTGTATCCACAGAGACCGTGGCGAAGGGCTACCAAGACGTCTCTGATTATATGGTGACAAATATGGGTAGCGCGGTTGTAACCGGGCTTTTTCAGACCATGGATGCGTATCAAGATCTAGGAGTGTGCACCATTGACGGTGAGAGTAGCACAGATGAAAATGGCGCTAGTGCTTATATTTTGGATGAGACCAGTCTAAAAGAGACGATTTTACAGCTATTTTATCAACCAGTTGATGAAACATATACAAACAAATGAGAGAGGATCACATTTATTCCTATGAATGAATTTGAAGCAACGCAAAATGGCGCTGCCAAGCAGGCCGGAGGTATGTCTCGGAGCACAGTGTCTGTGCGGCGGGAGGATGTTGAAGACAGTATTGATCTTGTTCAACTGTTTTACATGTATTTAGAGCATATCTGGCAGATTCTGCTGGTAATGATCTTGGGCGCGGCGCTGGCATTTGGCTATACCCGATTTATGATTACGCCGATGTATCGAGCCACTGCAATGGTGTATGTGGTTTCGGCTTCTAACGATTCTTTAATTAATTTAAGTGACTTGCAGCTTGGCTCACAGCTGAAGTCAGACTATGAAAAGCTGATTATGGTTCACCCTTTGATTGAGGATGTGATAGAAAATCTTCAGCTGGATATGAGCTATGGCCAGTTGGTTGGCATGATCTCCGCTTCTTCTCCGTCGGACAGCCGTCTGTTGTACATCACTGCCAAAAGTCCTTCCCCAACTCAAGCGGCAGAGATTGCAAACGAGGTGGCGCGGCAGGCCACTGTGCATCTGCCGGAGATTATGGCGAGTGCCGCTCCCAATATTGCCGATAGTGCTACGGTTCCTGGTGCTCCATTTAGTCCCAACTATTCATCCAATATGGTAAAGGGCGCTGCGCTTACTACATTATTGTATTGTGCCATTTTGTTGATAAGGTTTATGGTAAATGATTCCTTCACCAGCCCTGATGATATTTCTCGCGTTCTTGGAGAGTTGCCATTGGCTACCATTCCGGAGGGAAATCTTGGGGAGAATCATCGAAAGGGGAAAAAGCACCGGAAACATAAGGACAAGAAGCAATCGAAAGCGGGGAGGGAACAGGCATCATGAAAACATTGCAAATAAACAATTTGCCACAGCTTCCCTTTGACGTCACAGAGGCCATGAACCAACTCCGTATCAATTTGGGTTTTTGTGGCTCTGATATAAAAGTTATCATGATTACCAGTAGTACGCCAAATGAAGGGAAAAGCTTTATTGCCATCAATTTGTGGCGTATGATCGCTGAAATTGGATCAAAAGTATTACTTGTAGATTGTGACCTTCGAAATTCCACGCTACGGACCAAATACGGATTCAAAGCGCCAGACCAGATTGAGGGAATTGCCCATTATTTGTCCGGAAAGCTCCATGACTTGGACGAAACAATTTACCAGACCAATATTGAGAATGGTTATATCATTCCTTTGGGTACAGCCATTGCGAATCCGTCCATTTTATTGGAAGGGCCTCGGTTCTGTCAGATGATCCAGACCTGTAAGGCAAAATTTGATTATGTCATTGTGGACACACCGCCACTTGCCAATGTGGCGGATGCTCTGAACATTGCTACCCATTGTGATGGATCCTTGCTGGTGGTGCGAGGAGGAGAGACCTCTAGAAAGCTGGTTGTCAACTCTCTGCGGCAGCTAGAGCGGACGGGCAAACCCCTGCTTGGTACTGTGCTCAATCGGGTTGACACAGGAGGAAAATACAACCGATACTATTATAGTAAATATTATCGCTATGGTCAGTATTACTATAGAGACGATAACGCAAAAAAAGGAAAAAGGAAAAAGTAGTTTACCAAATTAAGTTATTAAAATGAATATCAGGGGGTAAAGGAAATGAAGAAGAAACTTTTGAGCGTTGTTTTGTGTTTAGTGCTGCTGGTGACGCTTGTATTGCCAGTCGCGGCGGAGTTTACAGAAAGTCCAGAACTACCCGCCTTAGCGATTGTTACAGAACCAGTATCTTATCAGGGAAGCATTGGATCGACCGCGATTTTTTCCATTGTAGTTAACCGCCCTGATGTTACCTACCAGTGGTGGTTTTCTAACAACAATGGAAATACCTGGAATCTATCCACCCTGTCGGGGAGCGATGCTGACTCTATCGCTGTTCTTTTTAAGGCATATCGTGACGGCCAGCAGTATAAGTGTATTGTAATCGATTCTACAGGTGCATCCGTGGAATCTGTGATTGTTGACATGACACTGGGCGCGTTTGATCTGGAAATTGTAGCTAATCCTCAGAACTATACCGGCCGGGTTGGTTCTACTGCAACGTTGACTGTTGAGGCAAAGGGTAACGGCCTGACCTATCAGTGGTATTATACAAACAATAACGGTGCGACCTGGTCCAAGTCCTCTATGCCTGGTAGCAATACCAATGCGGTGTCTGTTTTGATGAGTGCGGCTCGTGTGGGACAGATGTACAAGTGCGTTGTGACCGATGAACATGGCAACATGGTTGAATCCACTGCTGCGAAGCTGGATGAAAGCCTTGAAGTCATTACGAACCCCAGCGATTACACAGGTCCTGTTGGTTCTTCTGGTAGCTTCTCTGTGGAAGCCTATGGCAGCGGTTTGACCTATCAGTGGATGTACTCCAACAACAACGGTGCATCCTGGTCCAAGTCTACTATGGAAGGCGCTACCACTGCCAACGTTATCGTTCCGCTAAAGGCGTTCCGGGATGGACAGCTATATAAGTGTGTCATTACGAATGCCAATGGTAGCGTGGTTGAGACGAATCCTGTGGCAATCCGCGTTGGGTAATTTCCCTGCTAATGGATTTGCGCTATGCGCTTGACAAGATATGATGGGATACGTGGTGGGAAATATCTCGCTTTGTATCAATCATAAAGTAGACCTGCGCAAAGGAATTCATTGATCTTGTCTGCTGTGGAGCCGATGGGCGTGCTTCGCCCATCGGCTCTGAAACCCGCTCCATTTCCCTGGAGAAGAGATAAAGACAGATCCGTTGCTGAACGAGTCGGAGGATATGTATTGCAATGGATAGACAAAAGTCTACCCATTATTTTTTGTGAATTACACCTGTGATTTTGAACAGGATTTGTGTTTTATTATGGCACTTATTGAGCTAGAAAAGAGAAGGTGAGAAAATGAACTGGAAAAGCAATTGGAAGTGGAAGGAGCTCTTGCTGCTGCTTGGAGATATTTTTTTGATTACTGCAAGCACGCTTTTTGCTCTTTTTCTTCGTTTTGATCTCCATGTTCAGGAGATTCCCCAGGTATATTTCTGGAGATATTTCCATTACTTGCCGATCCACTTGGCGTGTACCCTGCTGCTGTTTTATCTCTGCCGGCTGTATCATAGCCTGTGGCGATTTGCCAGTATTGAAGAGATTTGTTATTTGATTTATGCCAACCTTTTATCTGGTATAATGCTGTTTGTGGGCATGAATTTATTGAATTGGCATCTTCCGGGCGCGTATTATATGCTTGCGCCGTCGATTCAAATGGTGACTACAACAGCATTTCGTTTTTCCTTTCGATTTCTCCGATATGCGCACCGTAAAATACATCGCACAGACCGAAAACGGTTTATGTTAATTGGCGCGGGCGCGGCAGGAAAGGCTATTTTAAATGAGCTTGAGAAAAGCGATAGTCTTCAGATGGATATCCGTTGTGTCATTGATGACAACCGGATTAAGTATGGCAAATATATCAATGGCGTACCTGTGGTTGGCAATCGGGACGCGATTTGTGAAATGGTAGAGCGTTTTCGCATTCAGGGTATTATTTTAGCGCTTCCATCGGCGCCTGCTGCTCAGCGGGCAGAAATATTACACATTTGCCAGCAAACGGGCTGTGAGGTTCTGACACTGCCGGGAATTTATCAATTGATTCGTGGAGAGGTTACCGTCAGTCAGCTTCGGCCAGTTAACGTAGAAGACTTGTTGGGCAGAGATCCAATTAAGATTAATTTAGATGAAATTGTGGGATATCTTCAGGATAAGGTAATTCTTGTTACGGGCGGTGGTGGCTCTATTGGCAGCGAGCTGTGCAGACAGATTGCGCGTCACAAGCCAAGGCAGCTAATTATTTTGGATATTTACGAGAACAACGCCTATGATATTCAACTGGAGTTGGAGCACGACCATCCACAATTGAATCTGCTCACTTTAATTGGATCGGTGCGGAACGAACATCGCATAGAGAGTATCTTTGCAACATACCGCCCGGATATTGTTTTTCACGCCGCTGCACATAAACATGTTCCTCTGATGGAAAATAGTCCCAATGAGGCGGTGAAGAACAACGTTTTTGGCACTCTGAACACGGCCAAAGCGGCAGGGGCCTATGGCGCAGAGCGGTTCATTTTGATCTCTACGGACAAGGCGGTGAATCCCACCAATGTGATGGGTGCCACCAAACGAATCTGCGAGATGATTATTCAAGGGATGAGCCATTTTTACCCGGACACGACATTTGCGGCAGTTCGCTTTGGTAATGTTTTGGGAAGTAATGGCAGCGTTATTCCCCTTTTCCGAAAGCAAATTCAAGCGGGGGGGCCTGTGACGGTTACGCACCCGGATATTATTCGTTACTTCATGACCATTTCAGAGGCAAGTTCTCTTGTTCTGCAAGCGGGAGCCTATGCGAATGGTGGCGAGATTTTTGTTCTGGATATGGGACAGCCTGTGAAAATTGCAGATATGGCAAGAAAGATGATCCGACTGTCCGGACTGGAACCGGATGTGGATATTAAGATTGAATATACAGGTCTTCGACCGGGTGAAAAACTGTATGAAGAAATGTTGATGGCCGAGGAAGGACTACAGGATACGGCCAACCATCTGATTCATATAGGAAAACCGATTCAATTTGACGAGGATCTTTTCTGGAGGCAGTTGCAGGAGCTGAAGCAGATTACTTATGATGATAGAGAGGACGTTCGATACT
The DNA here is from genome assembly GCA_948439445.1 of uncultured Eubacteriales bacterium. GTDB lineage: Bacteria > Bacillota > Clostridia > Oscillospirales > Oscillospiraceae > Faecousia. Next base: position 6,895 of record CAOJND010000039.1, read on the forward strand.
GTGTGAAGCAAATTGTTCCGACCTATCGATTGCAAAAGCAGAAAGAAGAGTTTGTGAAGGCGTAGCTATTATTTTACAATCTAGTGAAGATTTGTTTGCGGCAGAGTCTTTGTCCAAAGGTTTTACGTGAGATATCGCAGGTCCCTGCCAGGGTTGTGGTCCATTCAACGTTGTTTGTACAGACTATGGTGAACGTGCCGAAACTCTTGTGTTGTATGGCGACTTCTTGATTGCTCAATTTGATCCAATCTTACGGAGCGTTGAAAAAGTGATTAAGAGGCTTGCCTTTGGCCGAGGGATTTGTCATCTCTCGGCTATTTTCTCTGTATAAAATTTGAAAATCTGGGCAAGTATTTTATATTTTATGGCCTGCTTTTTGGTGAACAGTTTGTATTTTACGAGCAATTTAATAGAAGGCCATATACGATGGGATTATTGTAATGCTAGGAGAAATGCTGCTATGTTAAAGGATGAGGGAGTAACTGAAAAGATAAGGAGAATTCCGTTTAGTCCTCCGGATATTTCTGATCTGGAGATTTCGGAAGTTTCGGAAGCATTAAAATCTGGGTGGATTACGACAGGTCCAAGGACGAAGGAACTGGAAAAAAGGTTGGCATCCTATTGCCATACCGACAGGGTTGTATGTTTAAACTCGGCGACCGCAGCGGAGGAGCTAAATTTCCGTATTTGTGGAATTGGAGCAGGGGACGAGGTAATTGTTCCTGCATATACCTATACTGCCAGCGCGTCTGCAGCCATTCATTGCGGGGCAAAGGTAATTTTTGTGGATAGTCAGAAGGATTCCACAGAGATGGATTATGAAAAGGTAGCTGAGGCTATTACAGAACGAACAAAGGCTGTGGTTGCCGTTGATTTAGGCGGCATTCTTGTGGATTACGATCGACTTTATACGGTAGTGGAAAGCAAAAAGGGCCTTTTTCAAGCAAAGACTGGAGAAGACCTGGGCGCTAGAATCCAGAAAGCGATTGGCAGAGTATTGGTTTTTTCAGACTGTGCCCACGGGCTTGGCGCACAATGGCATGGTAGGGTAGCTGGTGAGATCGCTGATTTTACAGATTTTTCTTTCCATGCAGTAAAAAATTTTACCACCGCAGAGGGCGGTGCCTCTACTTGGAAAAATGTTCCCGGTGTGGATAACGATGAAATCTATCAGATGTTTCAGCATTACAGCTTACATGGTCAGTCGAAAGACGCTCTTGCCAAGACGCAGATTGGTGCATGGGAATACGATGTTTTGGGACCATGGTATAAATGTAATATGACCGATATTACGGCCGCGATTGGCTTGCGGCAACTAGACAGATACCCTGAAATGCTAAAGAGGAGAAGGGAAATCATCGGGAAGTACGATACGATGTGTGATGCGCTCGGCGTGATGCGGCTGAATCATTATGGGGAAGACTTTGCATCTTCTGGTCATCTCTATCTGACGCGGATTCCTGGTATTTCAGATGCGATGCGAAGAGATATTATTGTTCGACTTGCAGAACGTGGTGTGAGTACCAATGTTCATTACAAACCGCTGCCCATGATGACAGCCTATCGAAAGCTTGGATGGGACATTAAAGATTTTCCCAATGCTTATGCGTATTATGAAAATCTCATTTCACTGCCTCTTCACACGAAGTTGCGTGACGAGGACGTAGAATATGTAATTGAAAATTACGAAAAAATTGTAAAGCAATATATTTAAGGAGTTTTTATGTACAATAGAGTTATAAAAAGATTGATAGATTTGCTAATTTCTATTGTTGCAATGCCCTTTTTTCTTATTGTCTGCATTTTTGTCGCACCAGCAATTCTTCTAGACGATGGATTTCCTATTTTCTACAATGCAAAACGAATTGGTAGAGAGGGAAAATTGTTTAAGATGTATAAATTTCGTTCTATGAAGAAAAATGCGCCGGATATTCGCCTCGCGGATGGATCTACATATAACGGAGCGGATGATCCTCGTGTTACAAAGATCGGGAGATTTTTAAGGCGTACCAGTATTGATGAGATTCCTCAGCTTTTAAATCTTTTGAACGGTACGATGAGTCTAATTGGACCGCGCCCCGATCCACCCGATTGGATTGATAAGTACCCTGAGGATATTCGTGTGTTTTTAAAGGTAAGGCCAGGTATTACAGGATACAGCCAGGCCTTCTTTAGAAATTCTGTGGATGCCGTTGATAAAATGAAAAATGATGCTTTCTATGCTACACATTGTTCTTTCAGAATGGATGTAAAGATCTTTTTTAAGACAATACAAGCTGTATTATACCATGAAAATACCTATAAGGATCTTTCGCACGATGCCAACAAACTGGATGATGAGGCGCAAGCTGAACTTGACTCTTTGATTCAATGATATTTTGGGAGGTTCTTCATGGTAAAAGAGTACGGCTATGAATATGATGCTGCGCTTCATTCCTTGCTCTGGAAAGAAACAAAGGGAAGAATTGCGACAGACAGACTATTTGGCGCGATTTGCCTCAGAAGTGGCCGTGATGCACTGAAAGCGATTGCAAGAGAATATGAGCCGACGGATGTGTTCCTGCCAGCCCTTGCATGTGATTCCATGGTTCTTCCGTTTCGGATGTATGGACATACCATTCGCTATTACAGGTTAAACAGCGACTATACCATTGATCTAGACTGGTTGGATGGGCAGTTGACAGAAAATGCATTGTTTCTATTTATGAATTATTTTGGCATTCAGGCGATCCAGGATTGCCAGCTTACACGAATAAAACAGACGCATCCAAAACTTGTTTTTATAGAGGACCGAACCCATCATCTAATTTGGAAGAGTGCGCGGACCTTCAAACCGGACTATACGGTGGCAAGCTTGCGAAAATGGTTGAATGTTCCCGATGGTGGTCTGCTTTGGGATTTTACCACGTTAAGGAATTCAACTTTTTCAGAAGATATGTCCTTTTCTGAGACGCGTTTAAAAGCACAGTGTATGAGGGCTACATATCTTCAAACGGGCAATGAAGAGACAAAGACCAAGTATAGAGAAATCTTTTCTACAGTTTCAGATATTATAGACAGTGATCTGAATCCGGCTCGAATGTCAGCTTATGCATATGCATTAGCAGCAAATACGGATTGGAATATTATTAGAACACGTAGAAAAGAAAATGCTTCTTGCTTAATCAGTATTTTGCAAGAAGCGGGGGTTCCACTTATTCAGGAGCATGCGGGAATTAGCGATTTATATGTGGCGTTTCTGACGGATCATAGGGATTCCAAGCAAAACGACTTATCTTCCAAAGGAATTTTTAATACCATTATTTGGCCGCTTGCAGATGAACAAAAACAAACCTGCCGTGTCGCCCAATATACGCAGGCGTGTATGCTGGCTGCTCCTTGCGACCAGCGCTATACAACGGATGATATGGCGTATATTGGCAAAGAAATTGTACAAATTATCGGGAAATACAGATATGAGTAAGACAATTATGATTTTGGGGGCGAGCATTTTGCAGCTTCCCGCAATAGAGAAAGCAAGAGAGTTGGGCTTGCATACAGTTGTAGTAGATAGGAATCCAAATGCCATTGGATTTCAGGTTGAGGGAATTGAGCGGGAGACAATTAGTACCATCGATACAGAGGCAATTGTTGCAGCTGCTAAAAGGCACAAAATTGATGGCATCATGACGCTGGCCACGGATATGCCTATGCGGTCGGTTGCAGCTGTTGCGAGAGAATTGAATCTTGTCGGAATTGATGAAGATACTGCATTAAAAGCTACCAACAAAGCAGAGATGAGAGCAGCATTACAAGCAAATCATGTCCCAATTCCCAAATTCTATAAGATTTCCAATGAAAGAGAGTACAAAGAAGCGGTTAAACAATTTCATGTTCCTTTTATTGTGAAACCAGCCGACAGCTCCGGAAGTCGAGGAATTTTTGAAGTAGTTGATCTAAACAATCTAAAGCTGATTGAGCAGGCCTATCAATATTGCCGTCCGCATTCTCGTGGAGGAGACATGATTGTTGAGGAATACATGAGTGGTCCGGAGGTCAGTGTTGAAACATTGTGTGTTCATGGTGTGTGCCATGTGATTCAGATCACAGATAAACTTACCACTGGAGCGCCGCACTATGTTGAAATGGGGCATTCGCAGCCCACTAGACTGCGCAGAGAAGTTGCGCAACAGATTGCTGAAGTAGCAAAAGCTGCCAATAAAGCGATAGGAATTGACAATGGGCCGTCTCATACGGAGATTATTGTGACGTCTGAGGGACCTAAAATCGTGGAATTGGGTGCAAGACTGGGGGGCGACAATATCACGACGCATCTTGTGCCGCTGTCCACAGGTGTCAATATGGTGGAATGCTGTATCAAAATTGCTTTGGGCGAGGAACCGGATATTACGCCCAAATTTCATAAAGGATCAGCAATTCGGTATTTTCAGCAGCATGCAGGTACCATAAAGAGCATCGAGGGAATTGAGGAAACGAGAGTAGATAGGGGAGTCCAGCAGATTCGCATTGTTCACAACGTTGGCGAAACAATTACAGAAATCGTGGATAGCGGCTCTAGAATGGGTTTTGTAATTGCGCAGGATGATGACGCTAAGAAGGCTATTACTGATTGTGAGAATGCGTTGCGGAAAATCAAGATTAGGATTACTTGACTTTATCCTTTACCATACTGGCGGGAAAAATAGGAAAGCGACTGTGTACTTATGAAAATAGTAATAGCAACCCCCATTTTATTCGATCCTTCCAGTCCCTTTAATCATCTTTTTAAAGATATGATTGGAGGTTTTCTTGACGACGGAAATCAAGTTGTTCGGCTGGTTGCAGTAAAAAACTCAGAGGAGACAGAATTTCAATATGGGTTTTCCGAGACGAACATTGAATATAAACGCTATAAAAGAAAAAGTTGTGATCATGGCAACATTATTTCCAGATATCTTCGAGACTCCTTTACAAATATCCGGGAAGCGATTGGAATTCTGAGATTAAAAGGCGGGGACGTTCTTTTTGAAGATGTGTCCTATTCCTCATTCTGGGCAGTGAAGGCTGCAAAGATGAAGGGATTTAAGGTGGTTGCAATGCTTCAGGACGTATGGCCGGATAATGCAGTACAAAGCCATCTAATTTCGGAGGGCTCTCTTCTCTACCGATACTTTGCGTTTTGGCAGAGATCTGTGTATCGAAATGCAGATCGAATTATCTGTATTTCGGATGATATGAAGCAATTCATTTCCAGTAAGGGTGTGGATGCGGAAAAAATTGATGTCATTTACAACTGGGGCTACAGCGACCAAGTGGTTAATATTTCCTGGGAGGAGAATTTGTTTGTTCAAAAATATAAACTAGATAAAAACAAATTTTACGCCGTTTATGCCGGGAATATTGGGAAGATGCAAAATGTTGAAATTGTTGTAAATGCTGCGAAAGAGCTAAAGGATCATGACGAAATACATTTTTTGATCATTGGTGATGGTGCTAGGAGAGCAGTAATAGAAAAAATGTCGGAAGGACTTCCCAATGTCACAATGCTTCCAATGCAACCAAGTGAGCTTGCAACCCATATTTATTCCGCTGCCGGTGTGAACATTATCCCACTTGTTGCAGGTGGAATCAAAACTGCTTTGCCGAGTAAAACCGGCGTGGCACTATCTTGTGGCAGCCCTGTAATTGTTTGCGTCGACAAAGCGTCATGTTATTCCCAAATGATTTTGGAAGAAGCCCATGGAGGATTCGCGCCGCCCGACGAACCACAGACGCTTGCAAGTGAAATTGTAAGGATCTCTAGAAAAACACCAGATCAATCCTCGCATTTATGTTTTTTAAACCATTTTGCGAGGACAGATAACATAAAAAAATATTTGGAGTCGCTTCATAAGCTATGAATAAATTACTATTGACGGTGGACCATCAGTTTGTCAGAACCCCTGACGGTAAGGTCTGGGTGAAAACAATATATGGATATGATTTTTGGAAAAGATACCTGGAGGTATTTGATGAAATAAGGGTCGCGGCAAGAGTCAGAGAAGCGGATTGCATCAAAGAAAAAATGCTGCTTGCCAGTGGCGATCGGGTAGAATTCTTTGATTTGCCCCAATACCGTGGTACAAAAGAATATGTTTTCAAGTACTTTTCCATTAAGAAAGCAGTATCTCATGTTGTGGAAGGCTGCGACTGTGCCCTGTTTCGTATTCCAAGCCCTATTTCCAATCTTGTGAAGCATCATGTGATGAAAGCAAGACTGCCATGGGCAGCTGAGATCGTAAACGATCCCTGGGACAATTTTGCGCCCGGTGCATTTAAGAGTGTCCTTCGACCTATTTATCGGCGGTTTTTTACCAATCAGGTCAAGTCTTATGCAATGCGTGCCAATGGAGTATCCTATGTGACCCA
>CAOJND010000040.1 GCA_948439445.1 uncultured Eubacteriales bacterium
AAGGCCTCGCTACAGGTTCTGCCGTTCCCAGTGGTAAAATTATAGCCGTCCACCAGCAAAAACAGCCTGGGATACCGGGTCCGCAGCTGGCGCAGGCTGTCCGGCGCGTTGGCGCTGGCCATCGCCGCCACCTGGGAATAACCGCAGCGGCCCAGACACTCCTGGCCCAGTTGCCCGCAGAGATCCGCCACCGCCGTATGGACCAAGCGGCCGCCGGTCATCAGATCCTGAATCTGAGAGCCGGAGCGGTTGGGCGTCTTCGCCACCAGAAATATGGTTTTCTCCGCCTTGCAGTATGGTAAAAAGGGCGTTACGCTGTCGGAACCAAGGTATGGCAGCAGCGTAATGCCATCGCAGCACCAGTCCCCGCCAAAGACGGTCTTTGCGGTAGCCTCCGCCATCGCTGGCCCATCGCCTCGCATCCAGTCCAGCAGCACATAGAAGCCCTGGTTCTGGGCATATTGCAGTACAGCCTTTAGCTGTGCAAACCCCTCCGCCCCCAACAGGGCAAAGCTGGAAAAGCTCACCCGCACCGCCGGGACAATGCCGCGCAGTGCCTTCAACAGTTCCCGGCACATCTGCCCATAGGCCGTAGCCAGGCTCCCAGCCTGGGCCAGTACCGGCTCCGGAACCAGCTGCTCCGTCAACTCCAGATGCAGCATCGCCGGGTTATGGCACCGGCGGATCTTCCCTAACAAAGCATCCATCGACATTTTTCCCGCCTCCTTGCATTTTTTGGGCGCTGTTTGGGCATGTAACATGGTTCAAACATGTTTTAATATCATAGCATATTTTTTCCCGGTTGAAAAGCCTATAAGCTGTAAAAGTCCTAAAAAACGGGGAAATACTTTCCAAAAGCGCCCCTACTACAGGTCTTTTAACCCCCAGAGCCAGAATATACAAAATCCGCAGGGGAAACACCCCTGCGGATTTTGCAACAAGAAAGAGGAGAGGAAAATGAAAAAGAAATGATTATTGATATCTTACCGTATAATTGTGAAGAAAGAAAGCGAAGTTCTGTGAAAATTGTATTAAGCGGTTATTTTTTTATATTAACGCATACAATGTGCTGCGTAAAGCAGCTCAGACGCCTGGGCCCGGGTCAAAACGGCGTCGGGCGTATCCAGGATCATACCGCTACCCCGTAGCGCAGCCACCGAAGTCGCCGCCCAGGTAGAGACGGCGCTATCCTCCATCGAGCCAACAGGCGTGGGCAACTGCAAGGCGTTTTGCAGCATCACCGCTGCTTCCTGCTGGGTAATGGGCTGGTTGGCCCGGAATTCCACCCCTTGGGCCGTGGGATAGCCGGATACCAAGCCACTACGCATGGCGGCAGCCAAATAGGGCTTTAGCCACTGCGGCGCCTCGTCCACAAAGCCGGTACTGGTCAGTTCCTCCTGGAGCGGCTGATCTAGGACCTCCATGACCATGGACAGAAATTCTCCCCGGGTTACGGTCTGTTCCGGCTGAAAGCAGAGCTGATCGTTGATGGTTTCCCCAGTGAAAATGCCGGTATTGCGCAGCCACTCCGCCGTAAAGCTACAGCTTGCATCGGTGGTGTCGGTATATTGTTTGCTGTCAAGGGGTTTGAGAATGGTCACCGTGACGGTGGCTTCCCGAGACACGTTGCCAGCCGGGTCCGTGGCGGTGAAGGTAAACGAATCAGTGCCCACTTTGTTCTTCTTGGGGGTATACAGGAAGCTGCCGTCCTCGCGGATGGTGACCTCACCCCGCTTGGGGCTGCGTACCAACGTAAAGGTCATGGCCTGCCCCTCGGGGTCGGTAACCTTCAAAACCGCCTCGTTGGGCAGGTTTTTATAGGTCTCCATGGCGGAGTCCTCGGCCACCGGCGCCTTATCCTCTTTCCCATGGATGGAAATGGTCATGGTCGCCTCCGGCGCCACCAGATTATCATAGATGGGCAAATAGGTCACCACGGCGGCCTGATCCTGCTGGGTGGGCACCGGGGAAAAGGTCATCTGGCTCAGCTGCTGGGAGGTGAGAATGTCGCCAGGCCGCAGCACTCTAGCCCCCAGCATTACGGTGCCGGTGGCAGCGTCGGGAATGCCGGTGATGCACACCCCGGACAGGGGTTGATCCGGCTCTTCAAATTCCGCGCCGGAGAAGCAATAGGCGGTGCCGCTGTCCACCTCCACTGCCTGGGCGGGCACCGCCAAACAGGCCAGCAGCGCCAAGAACGGAACAAATCGTAAACGGGTCATAAGAAAAACCTCCTAAATTTGGTGTTCGGAGGTATTCTTTGCCAGCAGTGGCGGTTTTATGCAGGGATTTCTGAAAAATCCTTTTGGGAAACGGCCTACCAGCAGAGAACCTCATGGCCGTGCTCCGTAACCAGCACCTGAATCTCCCATTGGGCGGAGGGCTTTCCATCGGCGGTACGAACTGTCCAACCGTTACGCCGGTCCACGGTGATCCGATGGGTGCCCAGGTTGATCATCGGTTCGATGGTAAACACCAATCCGGGTGCCAACACCATGCCGGTTCCCGCCTGGGAGACAAAGCTGACATATGGCTCCTCGTGAAATTTCAGACCGATCCCGTGCCCGCCGATCTCCCGCACCACGCTGTAGCCCCGGGCGCGGGCAAACCGGTTGACCGCGTCGCCCACATCCCCCAGATGCTTCCAAGGCTGCACCTGGGCTAAGCCCTGCTCCACCGCTTTTTTGGTGTTGTCCACCAGCGCCCGCCAGGTATCGTTGACCCGGCCGATGCAGAACATTCGGGAGGAATCCGAGAAGTAGCCGTTAAAAATCGTGGAGCAGTCCACATTGATAATGTCTCCCTCCTGGAGCACCTGGCGGTGGGAGGGAATGCCATGGCACACCACCTGGTTGACCGAGGTGCAGACGCTGGCCGGAAAGCCCTGATAATTCAGAGGCGCTGGGATTCCGCCGTGATCCACCGTAAAATCATGCACCCATTGGTCGATCTGGCCTGTGGTGATGCCGGGGCCAATGTTGGCGGCCACGTAGTCCAGCACCGCCATATTCAAAGCGGCGCTGCGCCGGATGCCTTCAATTTGCGCCGGGGTTTTCAGCAGTTCCCGGGGCGGCGTCCGCTGTCCCTTGCGCCGGAGCATGGCCAGCTTGAAATCAAGCTCCATATGGCACAGGGCGTATGCCTTGCCGCTGCCGCACCAGCAAGGACGGTTTTTTGGTGTTTCCATCTCTATCACACTTTCTTTTTTACATAAGCACGAAGCTCTTTTTCCGCGGTTTCCAGCTCCTCTAGCAATTCTCTTGCGGACATGCGCAAAACTCCGGAGCGGAAGGAGGCCAGCTGCACCATGGCGTCCGAGGTGGCCACCCGGACGGCGTAGTTGCCGCCGATCTCTCCCACAAGCGTCTCGATATACAGGTCCCCTGTCTCATTTTCCCGGGTATAGACCACCTGGATGTTGTGATAGGTCAGCCGCTCCCCAGGATTGCCCTTGACCTTATAGCCGTCAAAGACCACCAGCACATACCATTTGCGAAATCCGGCAAAGCTGCTGAGCCGGTCCAAAAGCTGCCGCCGGGCAGTCTCCAAATCGGTCTTTGCCACAGCCGCCAGGGAATCCCAGGCGAAAATCATATTATAGCCATCCACGATCAGATAGGTCTGCCGGGGCGGGCGGATGACCAGCTTCTCGGTGGCCGGTTGATTTTCCGGCGGCCGGTACAAAGACCGCTTCTCCGGTCCGAATTCCCGCAGCAGAATGGCCTCCAATTCCTTGTCGTCCACCCGCAGATTCCGGGTCACCAATGCGGGCTGCGCCGAACGGTCCGGCCGCAGGCCGCTCTCCAGATGCATATACATAGGCACCTGGTCCCACTTCACCGTAAACCCCGCGCCGTGGGCACAAAAAACGGAGTCCGGCGTGTTTTCCAGATCCGCCTGCGGATCGTATCCGGCGGCCTCCATCACCGCCTGGGCGTTGTGGCAGGGGGCGTAGCCCCACAGCCTGGTTTGCAACTGGCCCCGGCCATGGGTGTAGGCGGCCACCTGGGAGGCGTAGTCAGTGGCCTCCGACACAGGCGCCCGGCCCTTTAGAATCGAAAATTCTCCCAGTTGCTCCGGGGGATCAAATTCGCCGCCCATGGCCCGAATATCGGTGATGGCCCGGCCAATCTGCTCCGTTGGTACCATGAGCGTCACATCGTACCATGGCTCCAGCAGCACAGATCTTGCCTGCATCAGCCCTTGCCGGACCGCCCGGTAGGTGGCCTGACGGAAATCTCCACCCTCGGTATGCTTCAAATGAGCGCGGCCCGCCAACAAGGTCAGCTTCATGTCCGTAATTGGCGCGCCGGTGAGCACCCCTCGGTGGACCTTTTCCTCCAAATGGGTCAAAATCAGCTTTTGGTAGTTCACATCCAGCACCTCGGTGGGGCAAACCGTATCCAACACCAGACCGCTGCCCCTGGGCAGCGGCTCCAGTAGCAAATGCACCTCGGCATAGTGGCGAAGCGGCTCAAAATGGCCCACGCCCTCCACCGTATTTTCAATGGTTTCTTTATAAAAGACCCGTCCGGTATCAAAGCCCACCTCCAGGTCAAACCGCTCCCGAATCAGGCATTTCAGGATTTCCAGCTGCACCTGGCCCATCAGCCGCACCTGAATCTGGCCCAGGTTGGCATCGTAGGCGATGCACAGCATGGGGTCCTCCTCTTCCAGCTGGCGAAGCTTTGGCAGGACCACCGCCGGATCGCATCCTTTGGGCAGCTGCACATGGTAGGTCATCACCGGCTCCAGAATCGGATGGTCGGAGGGCTGCTGGGCACCCAGCGCCTGTCCGGCATAGGTCTCTGTAAGGCCTAATACAGCGCAGCAGGATCCCGCGGCCATGGAATCCGGCGTGGTAAATTTGGCGCCGGAGTATCGCCGCAGTTGAACCGCCTTTTGGGTGCAGACTTCCCCGGTTCGGGTGGTGTAGCAGATGGGCGTCCGGACGGCAAGGGTCCCGCCGGTAATTTTCATCCAGGTCAGCCGGTTGCCCTGGGGATCTCGGGAGATTTTAAACACTCTGGCGGCAAATTGATCGCCATAGACCGGCCTGGGGGCGTAGGCCTCCACCACCTGTAATAGCTCCGTCACCCCTTCCAGCCGCAGCGCCGAGCCAAAGCAGCAGGGGAAAATCTGCCGGTGGGCAATCAAGCCCTGGAGATTGCCGGCGGTAACCTGACCGGTTTGCAGATAGGTCTCCAGTAGGGCCTCGTCGCAGACAGCGGCGTTTTCAGCCAAGGTGTCCGGGTCCACACCAAAGTCCAGGCACCCAGGGGAGAGCCGCTTTTGTAGCTGCTCCAACAGCGCCTGCCGGTCCGCGCCGGGCAAATCCATTTTGTTGATAAAGAGAAAAACCGGCACCTGATACCGCTCCAGCAGCTCCCAGAGGGTGCGGGTATGGGGCTGTACTCCATCCGTGCCGCTGATCACCAGAATCGCCCAGTCCAGCACTGGCAAGACCCGTTCGGCCTCGGCGGAGAAGTCCACGTGGCCCGGCGTGTCCAGCAGAGTGATGTCCATGGTGCGGGTGGAAAACAGCGCCTGCTTGGAAAAGATGGTAATTCCCCTTGCCCGTTCCAGAGCGTGGGTATCCAAAAAGGCGTCCTGGTGGTCCACCCGGCCCAGGCTTTTCTTTGCGCCGGATTCATAGAGCAGCGCTTCGGAGAGGGTGGTCTTTCCGGCGTCCACATGGGCCAGCAGAGCAGTACAGACAGGAATCCGCTTTGCACGGTCAGAGGCGTCGTGCATGGCACTTCCCCCTTTCTGTGAAATCAAATAGAATAATAGTATAACACAAAACAAGGCGAAAGTCGATACGGGAATGAAAACGGAATGTTCAAACGTTGTAGAAGAACCTATTAGATAGAGCGGCAGAAAAAATCGGCAAATCCGTTGACTTTTTCATTTTTTATGGTAAAATGATTGTAATTATGCAAAGGCAAAGCGGAAGCCAATCAGCCGGAGGATTCCAGCGAGAGGGGACTAAGGTGTAAGCCCCTTAATCGGAACGCTGTGCGCCACTTCCAAGCCGCCCGGGAGGACCGGGACGGGCGCTCCCGTTACAGAGCAGCTAAGATGCCGCCTGGCGGCAATTAGGGTGGTACCGCGACGATCCTCGCCCCTAAACTGGGGACGAGGTGTTTTTTCTGCTGTAAATAATCCATGGAGGTAAGCTACAATGAGTCAAAAACCATATGGGGTCAACGAGCTGCGGGAGATGTTTCTGCGGTTTTTCGAGAGCAAGGGCCATTTGCGTCTGCCCAGCTTCTCCCTGATCCCCCAAAACGATCCGTCCCTTCTGCTCATCAATTCCGGCATGGCCCCGATGAAGCCCTATTTTAAGGGCGAGGTGGAGCCGCCCCGTCATCGGGTCTGCACCTGCCAGAAATGCATCCGCACCGGCGACATTGAGAACATCGGCAAAACCGCCAGACATGGTACTTTCTTTGAAATGCTGGGGAATTTTTCCTTTGGCGACTATTTTAAGCATGAGGCCATCGCCTGGAGCTGGGAGTTTCTGACCCAGGTGGCCGGGCTGGACCCCAACCGGCTGTATCCTTCCATCTACGAAAACGATGAGGAAGCCTTTGAGATCTGGAACAAGGAGATCGGAATCCCGGCGGAGCGGATATTCCGCTTTGGCAAGTCCGATAACTTCTGGGAGCACGGCTCCGGTCCCTGCGGCCCCTGCTCTGAGATCTACTATGACCGGGGCGAAAAATACGGCTGCGGCAAGCCCGGCTGTACAGTGGGCTGTGACTGCGACCGGTATATGGAGGTCTGGAACAACGTTTTCTCCCAGTTTGACAACGACGGCCATGGCAACTATTCCGACTTGGCTCAGAAGAATATTGATACCGGCATGGGCTTGGAGCGGCTGGCAGTGGTCTGTCAGGACGTGGACAGTCTGTTTGATGTGGACACGGTGATGAATATCACCCATCGGGTTACCGAGCTGACCGGCGCCACCTATGGCCAGAGCCATAAGATGGACGTATCCCTGCGGGTGATTACCGACCATATCCGGGCGGCTACCTTTATGGTTGCCGACGGCGTGTTGCCCAGCAACGAGGGCCGGGGCTATGTGCTGCGCCGCCTGCTGCGGCGGGCCGCACGCCATGGCAAGCTGCTGGGGGTCAATCACCCCTTCCTATTTGAAGTGGTGGAGACTGTGGTGCGGGAAAATGAAAGCCACTATAGCTATCTGCGGGAGAGAGCCGGGTATATCACCCGGGTGATCCGCGTGGAGGAGGAGAACTTTGCCCGGACCATCGACAGTGGTATGCGGATTTTTGCAGAGATGCTGGCAGAGCACAAGGCCAAGGCAGAACAGCAGTTCTCTGGCGCCGATGCGTTTAAGCTGTATGACACCTATGGCTTCCCCATTGATCTGACCATGGAGATGGTGGAAGACGAGGGCATGACTCTGGATCAGGAGGGCTTTGCCGAGCTGATGCAGCAGCAGAAGGTCCGCGCCCGGGAAGCCCGGAAGGCCATGGGCGATTTGGCCTGGGCCGGAATTGATCTGGGTCTGGACAATACCCCCACCACCTTCGTGGGCTATAACCTGTTCTCCTGCGAGGCCAAAGTGCTGGCCGTCTGCGTTGGCGACGAGGTCTCCGGCACCATCGCCGGAGGCGAGGAGGGACTGATTGTCCTGAACAAGACCCCCTTCTATGCGGAGATGGGCGGCCAGGTAGCGGATCATGGCGTGCTGCTCATGGGCAACGCCCGGTTTGAGGTCACCGACGTACAAAAGGATAAGGGCGGCAAGTATCTACACCACGGCAAGATGGTCAAAGGCTCGATTAAGGTGGACGACATGGTGGCAGCCTCCATCAACGTAGAGCGCCGCCGGGCCATTATGCGGGCCCACTCCGCCACCCATTTGCTGCAAAAGGCCCTGCAAAGCGTGCTGGGCGATCATGTGCATCAGGCCGGTTCCCTGGTAGAGCCGGACCGGCTGCGCTTTGATTTCACCCATTATTCCGCCCTGACCCCGGCGGAAATGGCGCGCATTGACGATATTGTACAGACTGCGGTGCTGGAGGGCTACCCCATTGTCACCCAGGAGATGCCTGTGGACGAGGCAAAGAAGCTGGGCGCCACCGCGCTGTTCAGCGAGAAATACGGCCAGACAGTGCGGGTGGTCAACATGGGCGGCTTCTCCATGGAGCTGTGCGGCGGCACCCATCTGGACAACACAGCCAAGGTTGGTCCCTTCCGAATTGAGAGTGAAGGCTCCGTCGCCTCTGGCGTACGCCGGATTGAGGCCATCACCGGCAAGGCGTGTCTGGAGGACATGGCCCGGAATCGGACGTTGGTGTACGGCGCGTGCTGCGCTTTGAAGACCAAACCCGCAGAGCTGGCAGGAAAACTTCAGAGCCAGTTGGAGGAGATCAAGGCGCTAAAGCAAACCATTGACAAACTCAACGCCCGGCAGGCCGCCGGAGAGGCGGACCGTTATCTCTACGCGGCTCATAACATGGGCGGTCTGCATGTGCTGACTGCCTCTATCCCCGACGCCGACACCAACAAGCTGCGCCAGATGGGCGATCTGCTCCGGGATAAGGCGCCCGACGTGGTGGCGGTACTCTCCACAGTAAAAGATGAAAAAATCACCTTCCTGGCAGTCTGTGGCAAGGAAGCCGTGGCCAAAGGCATTAAGGCCGGAGAACTGGTACGGCGGGTCTGCGCGGTCTGCGGTGGTTCCGGTGGCGGCAAGCCGGATTCCGCTATGGGCGGCGGCAAAGATCTATTGAAGGTGGACGACGCACTGGCCCAGGTGGACAATTTCGTTGCGGAAAAGCTTTAATGCCGTTCCATCCGGCTTGTAGAAGAAAGACTTTTCCACAATAGACGTAAATCGCCCCGTGTAAACATGCATCCAACTTAGGAGGTGATGCGCCGGTGCGGATTGTTGTGTGGTTTACCATGGGCTTTGCCGCAGCCTGCGCACTTGGCGTCCACCTGCCAACCAGCAATTTATCCCTGGTATTTGCCCTGGGATTTCTACTTCTAGCCGCTGCCGCCGGATTTTTGCGGCGGCAGCGGTTTCATGACCGGCTATGTGTGCTGTGTTTGGGTCTGGCCCTGGGGCTCGGCTGGTTTCAGGTATACAACGGCTTCTATCTATCGCCAATCCGGCCTCTGGATGGACAAGTTGCCACCCTTCGTGTCACGGCGATGGATTTCGGGTCGGACAGCCGTTATCACAACACCCAGGTGGACGGCTGGACCACGTTGGAAGGGCGGCCATACCGGGTGCGGGTTTTCTTTCGGGATACCGAGCAGGTTCAGCCCGGTACTGTCATCGAGGGAACGTTTCGTCTGAAAATGACCGATGCCCAGGAGGAAAACTATCGCCGCACAGAGGGCTTGTTTCTCCTGGCCAGTCAAAAAGGTCCTGTGTCGGCAACTCCGCCGGAACAAATACCCTGGTATGGATTCCCTGCGGTACTGCGGCAGAATCTGATCCAGCTTTTAGACCGGAGCTTTCCTCCACGGGAGGCCGCTTTTGCCAAAGCCCTGCTGTTGGGGATCAAAACCGAGCTGGATGATGAAACCACTATGGCGCTTCGGGTAACAGGAATCAGCCACGTGATTGCAGTATCCGGCCTCCATGTGTCCATTCTGCTGGGATTGATTTTTGTATTAACCGGCCGGCGCCGTTGGTTGATGGCGTTACTTGGCGCGCCCATTCTGGTTCTGTTTGCCGCGATGGCGGGTTTTACTCCTTCTATCAATCGGGCTGTGGTCATGCAGCTGCTGTTGCTTTTGGCTTGGATATCCCAGCGGGAATACGATCCGCCCACAGCCCTGGCCACGGCGGCGCTGGGCATGCTTTGGGTCAATCCTCTGGTCGTCAGTTCGGTGAGCTTTCAACTGTCTGTAAGCTGCATGATTGGCATTTTTCTGATCTTTCCACCTGTGCATCGGTGGTTGCTGTCATCCAACCGGCTGGGATCACTGGTCAAGGGAACCCGGCTTCGGGCAAAGCTGATCCGCTGGGTTGCAGTTGTAGGGGCAATAACCTGCAGTGTAACGGTTGTGACCGCGCCGCTGGTCGGTGTATACTTTGGAACGGCAAGTCTGATCGGATCAGTCACCAATTTGCTAGTCCTTTGGTGTGTCAGCATTATTTTTTATGGATTGATCGCCGTCTGTCTGGCAGGCGCGTTGTTTTCGCCCTTGGCAAACCTGTTGAGCCTGCCAGTGCGCTGGCTGATCGGGTACTTATTGTGGATTTGCGGGATACTTTCCAAGTTTCCATTGGCGGCAGTCTACACATGCAGCATCTATGTGACACTGTGGCTGATTTTCTGTTACATCCTTTTGGGAATCTTTCTGCTCACCCGCGGCAAGCAGCCAAAGGTGTTGCTCTGCTGCTGTACGATTGGGTTGTGTCTCGCACTGTTGGCCAGCTGGTGGGAGACAGCACGGACGCCATCCCGTCTGACCGTTTTGGATGTGGGGCAGGGACAGTGCGTGTTATTTCAAGCCCGGGGTAAGAGCTTTCTCATCGACTGCGGTGGGGATAACTACACAGCCGTGGCGGATTTGGCGGCGCAAACCCTGCTTTCTCAGGGCGTTTTCTCCTTGGATGGGCTGATTTTGACCCACTATGACCGGGATCATGTGGGCGCCGTGGCCAAACTGCTGACTCGGGTGCCAACGGCGGCGCTCTATCTGCCCCAGGCGCGGGATGATAAACATGCTTTGGATGAAATCTTGGATGCTGCCGGAAACGCCATGCAGATTTCTGTCGCGCAGGATCTGGTGCTGGAAATGGACGACGTCCGAATTACGCTGTTTGCCTCGGAGGTGGAAGGGCTGGACAACGAGAGCAGTCTGGCGGTCCTGATGCAGCGGGGAGATTGGGACGCGTTGGTCACCGGCGACCGGACCGCCTATACGGAACAGCTGCTGGTAAACAGGGTTGCGCTACCCAAGCTGGAAGTATTGGTGGTCGGCCACCACGGCTCCGATACCTCTACCTGCCGGGAACTGCTACAGGCATGCCAGCCCCAAGCGGCGGTGATTTCCGTGGGAGAGGACAATCATTTTGGGCACCCAGCCCAATCCGTACTGGATCGTCTGGCGGAATTTGGCTGTACGGTCTACCGCACCGACCAGGCGGGCACACTTGTTTTCAGGGGGTGAAAGGACCATGGCAAGGCAAACACTACAAACTAGCGCATTTGCCGCGCTGAAAGCGGCGATTCGCAGCGGTACGCCGGAACGGCTGTATTTTTTCTATGGGGACGAGGTCTATCTGTTGCACTATTATCTGGACGCTCTGCGGAAAAAGCTCCTGGATCCGCTGACAGAGTCCTTTAATTTTCACCAGTTCACACAGGAAAACTTCTCCGTGGACGCTCTGGCGGAAGCGGTGGAAAATCTGCCGCTGATGGCGGAACGAACCATGGTCTGGGCAGACGATGTGGATCTATTTGGCAAGCAGGCCATGACCGATGCCCAACGGGAAAAGCTGGCGCAGGTGTTTAGAAGCATTGGAGATCACTGCACAGTGGTGTTCACCTTCGAGACTGTCCCCTGGAAGCCGGGGAAGGACAGCTTTGGGCAGGCCGTAAAAGCCCTAGGCCATGAGGTGGAGTTTACCCGGCAGGAGCAGCGGGATTTGATCCCCTGGATCACCCGGCACTTTGCCACACGGCAAAAACGGATTCGCCCGGAGCTGTGCGCCTATCTGATCGACATTACCGGCGGAACAATGACAGTCCTAAACGGGGAAATTGACAAAATTGCCTCCTATTCCAGCGCGGCGGAAATCTGCAAAGCGGACATCGACGCGGTCACCGAACCGGTATTGGACGCGGTGGTATTTCAGATGACGGATTTGATGGGCGCGGGAAATTTTGCGGCAGCGCTGCAAAAGCTTTCTCAGCTTTTGCAGATGCAGCAGGAGCCAATTGTTATTTTAGGGGCCATGGGAAGCCATTTGCGGCGGCTGGGGGCGGCCAGGACTCTGCTGGAAAACGGAAAAAGCAGTGAGGACTTGGCCAAACTGTATGGGCTGAAAGCCTATCCCGCCCGGCGGCTGATGGAGACAGCGAGAAAATTCTCCGCCGCTTTCTGTGCCAAGGCGGCGGAGCTGGTGGTGGAGACGGACTGGCGGATGAAAACCTCCTTCGATCAGAAGGAGCGGCTGCTGGAACAGTTGGTGCTGTGTCTTGCCCAGGAGGCTGCCCATGCTTAGGGTTCGAGAGGCGATTGTGGTGGAGGGACGCTATGACCGGAATACCCTGTCCCAGGTGGTAGACGCGCCGATTTTTGAGACCGGCGGCTTTGGCATTCGCCACAATCCGGAGCTGTTGGCGCTGCTGCGACTTGTGGCAAAAAAGCGGGGGCTGATTGTTCTAACCGACGGGGACGGAGCCGGTCTTGTGATCCGGAATTTTCTCAAAAGCGCCATCGATCCCGCGTTTTTGAAGCACGCCTATATCCCCGACATCTACGGCAAGGAGCGGCGCAAATCGGCCCCCGGCAAAGAGGGAAAGCTCGGCGTGGAGGGTATGCGGCCGGAGATTCTCCTAGAGGCGCTGCGCCGGGCCGGGGCCA
>CAOJND010000041.1 GCA_948439445.1 uncultured Eubacteriales bacterium
GCGTAGCGGCGTAGGGAAACTGGATCTGATTGACCGGGATGTCATATGCCCTTCCAATTTGAACCGGCAGATTATCGCCACCTGGCAGACCATCGGAAAACCCAAGGTAGAGGCGGCGGCGGAGCGAATCCGGTTGATCAATCCCCAGTGTCAGGTGAGGCAATTTCCTGTTTTCTATACTCCGGAGACGGCGGGGCAATTTGATTTTGCCCAATATGACTATGTGGTTGACGCCATTGACACCGTTACGGGGAAGCTGGCCTTGGTCATGCAGGCCAAACAGGCGCTGACGCCTATCATCAGCTGCATGGGCGCTGGGAACAAGATGGACCCCACCGCCTTTCGCGTGGCGGACATCAGCAAGACCTCCGTATGCCCACTGGCTAGGGTCATGCGCAAGGAACTGCGAAAGCGGGGGATAAACCACCTGAAGGTGGTGTTTTCCACAGAGGATGCTAGAGCGCCGGAAGAGGACCCAGAGGTTTCTCAGGATGGCCGGAAACAGACCCCGGGTAGCGTAGCTTATGTCCCCGCTGTGGCCGGCCTGATTTTGGCGGGCGAGGTGATTCGGGATCTGGTGGTCAGAGAAGTCGACAAGGCATAAAAAACACAGTCGGAAAGTAGATGTTTCTGCTTTCCGGCTGTGCGTTTTCTATGAATGACTGTCACGCCCCATTAGGACGTCAGGGTTTATCCTGGATGGCCTGTTTGATCTGGGACATGGATAGGTTTTCCCGCCGGGCAATGGCGGCCAGATCCTCATATTCCAGCTTGGCTTTCTGTATGCCAAAGCCTGCGTATTGCTTCTCCCGCACAGGTCCATAGGCGGTGGAGCGGGTGCGGTAGGAAACCTCCAGTGTGTCCCGCTGCCAGAGGGCATAGCGGACCCCGGCGGTGGTGCTGTGCGCTAGAACCATATGGCAAAGCGTTTCCCGCTGCGCTTGCCGGCAAAGACATGTCAGCAAAATGCCCGGACGGCCCTTTTTCATCTGCACTGGAATCATGGTCACATCCAGTGCGCCAGCCTCTTCCAACCGCTGCCGCAGAAAGCCCAACTCCTCCCCGGTCATGTCGTCCAGATTGCATCGAAGCTCGTATACCGAATCTGTTGGGTTCTCGGTATCGCCAAGAAAGGCCCGTAGGCAATTGGCTTGGGGTAGCTCCTTGGTGCCGAAGCCGTAGCCTATGGCGTGCACGGTCATGGGAGGCTGCGGCCCAAAGTCATTGGCAAAGGCGGTCAGCAGGGCGGCGCCGGTGGGCGTGCAAAGCTCTGTGTCGATGGAGCCGGTGTAATAGGGCGCGTGCTCCAGCAGCTTGGCGGTAGCGGGAGCGGGGACGGGGAGAATTCCATGGGCGCAATGGACCGACCCGTTGCCCACATGGACCGGCGACACCAACACCTGATCTACCTTCAAAGCCTCCAGCGCCAGACAGGCGCCGGCAATATCCGCCACAGCGTCCAAAGAACCCACCTCATGAAAATGGATGTCGGTCATGGGAACGCCGTGGACGTCGCTCTCCGCCTGACCCAGCCGCCAGAAGACGGATACTGCCAGTTCTTTTACTTTAGGCGGCAGCGGCAGGGCCGTGATGAGCGCTTCAACCTCTTTTAAAGAACGGTGATGGTGGTGGGAGTGCTGGAAATGATGGCTTTCCTCCTGCCCATGCACCAGAACGGTGAACAGATTCCCGCCGATACCCATGTGATTGACCTGTTCCAGCTTGGCTTCTACGCCGGGAATCCCCAGCGCGTTGATTTGAGCGACAAGCTCCTGGGGGTTAGGCAATAGATCCAGCAGCGCGCCGCAGAGCATATTGCCGGAGGCCCCCATTTTGCATTCCAGATAAAGCGTTCTCATTTTTCTTCTCCAATATGATTGATCAGGCTGGCTTGATAACCGGCCCCAAAGCCGTTGTCGATGTTGACGACGCTGATGCCGCTGGCGCAGGAGTTGAGCATGGCCAGAAGTGCTGTGACCCCGCCAAAGGAGGCGCCGTAGCCCACAGAGGTGGGGACGGCGATCACCGGGCAGGACACCAACCCGCCTACCACGCTGGGCAGAGCGCCTTCCATCCCAGCCACAGCAATAATGACCCGGGCCTTTGTCAGCGTGTCCAAGGTGGCCAGCAGCCGGTGCAGTCCGGCTACCCCCGCGTCATAGATCCGGCTGACCCGGTTGCCCAAGGCCTGGGCGGTGAGGGCAGCCTCTTCGGCCACGGCCATATCGCTGGTGCCGCCGCTGACCACCACAATGTGCCCCACAGGGTTGGAAATTGCCTTTGGATATACAATGGCCAAATTTGCTTCGTCATGCCGTTCCACTGGGAACCGGCTGGACAGGCCGTCTAGCTTTTCCCGGCTGACCCGGGTTATGAGCACATTGGAACTGCCTGCCATGGCTTCCAAAATCCCAGCGATTTGTTCTGTGGTTTTCCCAGCGCCATAGATGACCTCTGGGACCCCTTGCCGGATGCTCCGATGGGTATCCACTCTGGCGAATCCAAGGTTCTGAAACGGGGCGATTTTGAGCTGTGTGATGGCCTGCTCCGGGGACACGGTACCCTGCTGCACTTGCTGGAGCAAATGAAAAAGCTCTTCTTGGCTCATAGTCGAGACCTCCTGGAACGCGAAAGAGTTAAATTTATATTTTCTATTATACACGATTTTCCAGAAAGCCGCAAGACATTCGCGCAAAAACAGAAAAAAGCAAAAAAAGGACTTGCATTTTTGTTTTGAATGTGGTACTATATTCAAGCGATTGAAATTTCAAGGGTGGAATCCGCCCTTTAGTTGATAAGAAAGAGGTGAACAACATGAAGGAAGGTCTCCATCCCAAGTACGAACAGACTACGATCCGCTGTGCCTGTGGCAATGTCTTTACGACTGGTTCCACAAAGAAGGACATTAAGGTTGAAATCTGCTCCAAGTGCCACCCTTTCTATACCGGCAAGCAGAAGCTGGTTGACACCGGTGGACGTGTTGATCGGTTCAACAAGAGATATGGCCTGAAGTAAAACCTGTCCGCACTGCGTAATCGTAGTGCGGACTCTTTTTTCATATGGAGGGATTCATGGAATCAAATTTTGACGAAACTGTGCAGGAGCGGGCGGTGCTTGTTGGCCTCAATGCCGCATGCTTTTCCAAGGAGCAGACAGCGACAGAGGAGACGCTGGAAGAGCTGGACGCGCTGTTGGAGACGGCGGGAGGCTTCTGCACGGCGAAGATCTTGCAGAATCGCCCCACGCCCGACGCCCATAGCTTCATTGGAGAGGGAAAAGCCCAAGAGGTTCGGATGCTGATAGAGGCCACCGAATCCACCATGGCGATTTTTGACAATGCGCTATCTCCAGGACAGATTCGGGCTTTGGAGGAAATTTTTGGAGTACCGGTGCTGGACCGAAGCGCCCTGATTCTGGATATTTTTGCCCAGCGGGCCAGAACCCGGGAGGGCAGGCTGCAGGTGGAACTTGCGCAGTACAAGTATTTGCTGCCCAGACTGTCCGGGATGGGGAAAAGTCTATCCCGCCAGGGCGGCGGCATTGGCACGAGAGGTCCCGGTGAGACCAAGCTGGAATCGGACCGCCGGCACATTCGAGAGCGGATCAGCCGGCTGGAGCGGGAGCTGGAGCAGGTGCGCCAGGTTCGTTCGGTACAGCGCCAGCGGCGGATGAAAAACGCCGTGCCAGTTGTGGCAATTGTGGGCTATACCAACGCGGGAAAATCCACCCTGTTAAACCGGCTTACCGACGCCGGGATTCCTGCCAACAACCGGCTGTTTGACACTCTGGACACCACCTCCCGGCAGTTGTCCGTGTCGGACCGTCTGGATGTGGTGCTGTCCGACACCGTAGGTTTTATCGCCAAGCTTCCCCACCATCTGGTGGACGCCTTCCGGGCGACCTTGGAGGAGCTGGAATATGCCGATCTGCTGCTACACGTGATTGACGCTGCCGATCCCAAGCGGGAGGAGCACATCCAGGTGGTGGACAAGCTCATTGGCCAGCTGGCCAGACCGGAGACGCCGGTTTTGCGGTGCTACAACAAATCGGATCTGGTGGAGGCGGCGGATATCCCAGTGGGAGAGCATGTGGTGGCCATCTCCGCTGCAACAGGCGCCGGAACATCCCAGCTGCTTCACGCTGTGGAGCAGGCGCTGGAGCGGAAGCTGCACCATGTGACGGTGACCCTGCCCTACGATATGGGGGGGATGGTGGAGACGCTTCACGACAACGCCCAGGTCATTCAGGTGGAGTACAGCGCCCAGGGCATTGTGATCGAGGCGGTGTTGGACGAGATTCTGTATGGTAGGTTGCAGCAATATGTGACGAAGGAGTGCTGACCTTGGAGGAATATCTGGTGCCCACCCAGTTTGGGGAGGATTCGTTTGTAGAAAAAAAGTCCCGTTTTATCGGCCGGGTCTGGCCTGTGGACACAGAGCAGCAGGCGCTGGAACGGATCGGGCAGATGCGGCAGCAGCACTACGACGCGACCCACAATGTGTGGGCCTATATCATCAAAGACGGCCCCGTTCGATTTTCTGACGATGGTGAGCCTGGGGGCACGGCAGGAATGCCGACCTTGCAGGTATTGCAGCGGGAGGAATTGTACAACGTGGTGTGCGTGGTGACCCGGTATTTTGGCGGCATCCTGCTGGGCGCGGGAGGCCTGGTGCGCGCCTACACCAGAGGCGCGAAGATCGCGGTGGATGCGGCGGGAAAGTCCATGAAACGAGTCTGGTCGGTGCTGTATGTGCCGTGCCCCTATTCGCTGTACGAGCGGGTGAAGCTGGAGACGGGGACATTCGGTGGAATCATCCGGGATACCCAGTTTGGCGCTGAGGTGGAGCTGGAAATTTTGGTGGCCCAGGCCCAGGCCAAGCCGTTTTTGGACCGGCTGACGGACCTGAGCGCCGGAACTCTGGAGGGCATGGAAGTTGGCCAGGAATACCGGGCATTCCCATGGAAGCAGCCATGATGGAGGTGGACTATGACAGTCAGGGAGGCTTTACAGCGGCGGGAGCATGAGACGCTTCGGCCGGACGCGGCATTTTCCGACCGCTCCCGGGGCAGACTGACGCCAAATGCCCAGGGGGAGGACGATGTGCGCACCTGCTTCCAGCGGGATACGGACCGGATTGTTCACAGCAAGGCATTTCGCCGTCTGATGCACAAGACCCAGGTGTTTTTGCAGCCCGAGGGGGATCACTACCGCACGCGTATGACCCACACCCTGGAGGTGGCGCGCATTGGCAGGACCATTGCCAGGGGCCTCCGGCTGAATGAGGATCTGGCGGAGGCCATTGCCATGGGCCACGATTTGGGCCATACACCGTTTGGCCATGCCGGAGAGGCTGCGTTGACAGAGGCGTTAGGCCATCCTTTCTGCCACAACCAGCAGAGCCTACGGGTGGTGGACCAGTTGGAGCGAAACGGAGAGGGCCTGAATCTGACCTATGAGACCCGGATGGGAATCCTTGGCCATACCGGCGACCGGATTCCAGAGACGTTGGAGGGGCAGATTATCCGCAAATCGGATCAGATCGCCTATGTCAATCACGACATTGACGACGCCATCCGGGCAGGCATTCTGACGGACGGGGACATTCCCCGCTCCATTGCCCGGATTCTGGGAGAAACCCATGGGGAACGGATCAATACCCTGGTGTGCGATGTGATCCGCGCCTCTGGGGAGTCTGGGGGCATTTTTATGTCCGCTGCAGTGGAAAAGGCCCACCGGGACTTGCGGGCGTTCATGTTTGAGCGGGTTTATCGCAACCCTGTGGCAAAATCTGAGGAATCCAAGGCAAAGGACATGCTCCAAAAGCTGTTTTCCTATTATGTTGCCCATCCGGACGCACTACCTGCGGATTTCCAGCCCCAGCTCTCCTTCGAGGGCATGGAGCGGACAATTTGCGACTATATAGCGGGTATGACGGATAAGTACGCCGTCGATAAATTTACAGAGCTTTTTGTTCCCCTGGGCTGGCGTGTCCGGGGATAATGTGGTATAATAAAAAGAAAACTTAGAGAGGAGCGCATGGGATATGGCCTTTTCCCCGGCTTTTTTGGACGAGCTGGTAGCGCGCAATCCAATTGAAGATGTGGTCGGCCAGTATGTCAGCCTGAAGCGCTCCGGGGCCAATCTGTTTGGACTGTGCCCCTTCCATGGGGAAAAGACCGCCTCTTTCTCCGTCTCCCCAGATAAGGGAATCTACTACTGCTTTGGCTGTCATAAGGGCGGCGGCGTGGTGAATTTCATGATGGAGATCGAGGGGTTGAGCTATCCCGATGCAGTCCGCGCTTTGGCCAAACGGGCCGGGCTGGAGATGCCGGAGGACGATCAGTATCAGAGTCAGTACCGCCAGCAAGAGCGGCTTTGGGCGCTGATGAAAGAAGCCGCCCGTTTTTTTCATGCCACGCTTTATGAACCGGCGGGGGCCAGGGGTCTGGCCTACGCACAAAAGCGGGGGATGTCCAAAGGGACGCTGACCCGGTTTGGCATTGGATTTGCGCCGGATGCTTGGCACAGCCTAATCGACGCCATGCGCCAAAAGGGCTATACCGATCAGGAGCTGAAAGACGCGGGCCTGGTATCGGAAAAAGGTGGCCGCATGTATGACCGGTTCCGAAACCGGTTGATGTTTCCCATTATTGATGTCCGGGGGAATGTGATTGGTTTTGGCGGACGGGTGATGGACGACGCCACACCCAAATATTTAAACTCCCCGGAGACGCTGATTTTCAACAAGCGGCGAAATTTGTTCGGTCTGAATCTGGCGAAAAAGAGCAAGCTGGGCTATCTGATTCTGGTGGAGGGGTATATGGACGCCATCGCCCTACACCAGTATGGGTTTGACTGCGCGGTGGCCTCTCTGGGCACCAGCCTGACGGAGAACCACGCTACCCTGCTCAGCCGGTATACGGATCAGGTGGTGCTGATCTACGATGGCGACGAGGCGGGACAGACCGCCACCCGCCGGGCGATCCCCATGCTGGAAAAGGTTGGACTGCGGGTTCGGGTTTTGCGGATGCGAGAGGCGAAGGACCCGGACGAATATTTGCGTAGATTTGGCGCGGACAAGTTCAAGGTGCTGCTGGAAGAGGCCTCCAACCGGGTGGAGTATCAGCTGCAAGCGATCCAGAGAAAATATGATCTAAAAGAGGACGAGCAGCGGGTGCGGTTTATCCAGGAGGCGGCGGAACTGCTGTGTACCTTGGATAGTGCGGTTTCGCGGGAGGTTTATGGCGTCCGGGCGGCGGAGGCGGCCGGGATCAGCTATGACGCCATGAAATTGGAAACAGATAAGGCATTTCGCCGCCGGCTTGGCCGGGAAAAAAAGCGGCAGGAGCGAATTGATCTGGCACCGGCACAAAATCTCAGGCCCAAAAGCCGCTCGATTCAATATGAGAACATGAAATCGGCTATGGCGGAGGAAGAGGCGCTCAGCTTAATCCTACGAGACCCCACGCTGCTGGAGCAAGTGCCGGATTTGACAGGGGAGCAATTCTCTGTTCCGCTGTTGGGCAGGGTCTTTGACCAGTTGCGGCTGCGGCGTCAGCAGGGACTGGAAATTTCGCTGGCGGTGCTCACCGAGCTAAACCAGGAGGAGACTTCCCATCTGGCTGGGATACTCCAGCGGCAGCAGGGAGCGGTGAACGAACAGGCGCTGCGAGACTGCGCGTCCATCATTCGGGACCAACACCAGGCAGGGCGGGTGAAAACCCCCCGGGACCTGCTGGAACTACGCAATCAATTAAAAGAAAGAAAAGGGTATGAAGCATGAGTGCAGAGCTGTTGCAACAAGGAGAATCCCAGGCAGAGACGGTGGTCAGTGCCGGGGACGATGATATGCGTCAGTACCTACAGGAGATCCGGCAGTATCCTTTGCTCACCGCGCAGCAGGAGCGGGAGCTGGCCAAACGCTGTGCCCAGGGAGACGAGGAGGCAATTCAGCAGATGGTCAACTCCAATCTGCGTCTGGTGGTTTCGGTGGCCCGGGAGTATACGGGCCGGGGTGTTCCGCTTCTGGATTTGATTCAGGAGGGCAGCATCGGCCTGCTGGCGGCAGCGAAAAAATTTGACTATACGTTGGACTATCGGTTTTCCACCTATGCCACCAAGTGGATACGGCAGGGCGTAACACGTTGCTTGGCAAACCACGGAGGGCTAATCCGGGTGCCGGTTCATACTGCGGAGAAGATGCGCAAGGTGCTGTCGATTCAGGCGGCCATGACCCAGGAGTTGGGCCGGGAGCCGGAGCTGGAAGAGTTGGCCAGCCGATGCGAATTGCCGGCGGACCGGGTACGAAAGCTATTGCAGATGTCCCCAGAGACCTGCTCTTTGGACGCACCCACAGGGGAAGACCGGGAGAGCACTCTGGGCGGCCTGCTTCCCGACGACGTGGCGTCTGAGCCTCAGGAGGAACTGGTTCGGATGGAGCTGACAGACACCATGACCCGGCTGCTTGGAATGCTGACACCCCGGCAGCGGCGGATTTTGAAGCTGCGCTTTGGTATGGAGGATGGTGTCTGCCATTCGCTGGAAGAGATTGGGACGCTTCTTGGCGTATCCAAGGAGCGGGTGCGTCAGATCGAGCGGCAGGCTATGGACCGGCTGCAAAAGCTGGGCGACGCCATGGGATTGGAGGACTATTTGGAATGAAAAATCAAGCGCTCCCCGTGGATTTTGAACCGTCCGCTTTAGAACTGACACTTTCGGTTCTGGGCCCTGGGGATACTTTGGCAGCAGAACGGTTGCTGCTGATGTTGGACGGTCAGGATGACGAAACGGTGGAACAGACATTGGAGGATTTGGCGCACCGCCATGTTTCCATCCGTGTGGAGCAGTTGCCTGCAGCCCAGGGGCCGGCTTTGCTGGCGGCCCGATTGGATCTGGAGCGGCGACTGGCCTCCCAGGGTAAGTTGATGTCCGGCCTGCCGGCGCAGGATCCACTGCGGCAGTGTATGGAGGACATGGAGCGAGTGGCGGCGGAGATTACAGACGAACGGATTCAACGAGCGCTATCCGGAGATAGACAGGCGGTGGAACAGCTTACCGGCAGCTACTTCCCCCAGATTCTGGATCTGGCCTGTGAACTGACCGGCCGAGGTGTGTTGCTGCAGGATTTGGTGCAGGATGGTTGTATGGGCCTGCTGCTGTCTTTGACAGCGCCGGATCCCCAGACCTTCCGGCAAGAAGCGCTGTGGCAGGCACGCCAGGCCATGCATCGAACGGTGCTGCGAGAGGCTAGAGCTGAGGGGACCGGCGCACGGCTGGTGGAGGCCATGGAAGATTACCGAAAAGCGGACCGGGAGCTGCTGAGCAGATTGGGCCGGAATCCCACGGTGGAGGAGATTGCCCAACAGCTGGGCAAGGATGTGGAACAGACTGCGGCGCTGCAGCGGATGCACCAGACGCTACGGGCTATGTCCGGCCTGCTGCGACAGGTTCCACAGGAGACCGACGAGGAGCAGACGGTGGAGCATACGGCGTATTTTCAGAGCCGGCAGCGAATTGGCGAGCTGCTGTCCGTCTTGTCAGAGCAGGACGCCCAGCTTCTGCGGTATCGGTTTGGGTTGGACGGGGGACTTCCCCTGAGTCCGGAGGACACAGGAAAGCGGCTGGGGTTGACCGCCCAGGAGGTTGTAGATCGAGAAACCGCCGCCATGGCGCTGCTGCGGAAAACCAGCGGCGCTGATACAAAGAAAGAGGAAGTATAAAAAGCCATGGGAAAATACTACAGCATTGCCATTGATGGCCCTGCGGGAGCAGGGAAAAGTACCATTGCCAAGCGTCTGGCTGGGGAACTGGGTTTTCAATATGTGGATACCGGCGCGATTTATCGCACCGTGGGATATTTTTATGATCTGGTGGGCATTGGCCCAAAGGATGCGGATGGAATTCACCGGTTGATTAATGAATTTGTCATTGAGGTGGTCTATGACCAGGCGGACGGTAGTCAGCACATGCTGCTCAACGAGCTGGATGTGACGGAGGACATCCGCACCCCGGAGATCTCCCAGATTGCTTCTCAGATTGCCGCAAATCCGGAGGTACGGGAGCTGCTGCTGGATATGCAGCGGGATGTGGCAAAGAAATATAACGTGGTGATGGACGGTCGGGACATTGGTACGGTGGTTCTGCCAAAGGCAGATGTAAAGATTTTTCTGACGGCTTCGGCAGAGGTGCGAGCGCGGCGGCGGTATGAAGAGCTACAGCGCAAAGGCGCCAAAGACAGCTATGAAAAGGTTTTGAAGGACCTGGAGCAGCGGGACTATCAGGATAGCCATCGGGCGGTAGCTCCGCTGAAGCGGGCCAAGGATGCAGTTCTGGTGGACAGCTCTCAGCTGGACATTGACGGCGTGGTGGCGGCAATCCGCCGAATTGCGGCGGAGAAATTGGGCGTATGAGCGTTACAGTTGCCAAATACGCTGGGTTCTGCTTTGGTGTCAGCCGAGCGGTGGAGCTGGTGGAGCAGGCGGTGGAGCAGGGTAAGCAGGTGCTGACCCTGGGACCGATTATCCACAATCGCCATGTGGTGGAGCGATTTGCATCCATGGGCGTGCGGGTCATCGATATGCCGGAGCAGGCGCCGGCCGGCGCCACGGTGATTATCCGCTCCCATGGGGTGGGCAAGGCGGTTATTGCCCGTTTGGAGCGGCAGCAAGTGGAGATTATTGACGCCACCTGTCCGTTTGTCAAGCGAATCCATGGCATCGTTGGCAGAGCCCGGGAACAAGGGGAGCTTCCTGTGATTGTTGGAACCAGAACCCACCCGGAGGTAGAAGGAATTCAGGGGTGGTGCCAGGACTGCCGGGTGGTTGAGACGCCCCAGGAACTGGAGGCGCTGGCAAAAAGCGGTGAAATCCCGTTGGATTTGCCAATTTGCATGGTTTCTCAAACCACTTCCACTGAATCTTTGTGGAATTTGTGCGGAAAAATCGCAAAAAAACAGTTTACACACTTGAAAATATTTGATACAATATGTAAAGCAACAGAGTATAGGCAAAGCGAAGCGGCAAAATTAAGTTCTATGTGTCAGGCGATGGTTGTTGTAGGCGATGCGAAAAGTTCCAACACAGGCCGCCTTGCGATGATTTGCCGGGAACATTGCGCCCGAGTTTTGCTGGTGGATCAGGCGAGTGATCTGAATCCCCAGGATTTTTGCGGCATTACAGATGTTGGAATCACGGCTGGCGCCTCCACGCCGGCGTGGATTATAAAGGAGGTCAACAACACTATGAGCGAAATTGTAAATGCTGATGCTGTTCAGGAGGAAAGCTTCGAGAAGCTTCTGGAGCAGTCCATCAAGACTTTGAATACAGGAGATAAGGTGATTGGCACTGTCACTGGGATTGGTGCCACCGAGGTTCAGATTGATCTGGGCACCAAGCACGCTGGTTACATTCCCTATGACGAAGTCAGCGCGGACCCCAATGTGAAGCCGGAGGATATTCTGAAGGTTGGCGATGAGATCGAGGTGTTCGTGGTTCGCGTGAACGATCAGGAGGGGACCTGCCAGTTGTCTAAGAAGAAGCTGGATGGCCTGAAGGTCTGGGACGAGATCGGCGACTATGTGGAGAACAAGCTTACCGTAGATGCGGTCATCACCGAGGAGAACAAGGGTGGCCTGGTGGCCAATATGAAGGGCATCCGGGTATTTATCCCTGCTTCCCAGTCCGGTATTGCCAAGGGCGGCGATATGACTGGCATGGTGGGCAAGCCTGTGCGGCTGAAGATCACGGAGGTTAACCGGGCACGCCGCCGTGTGATCGGCTCCATCCGCGCGGTGAATGCCGAGGAGCGGAAGGCTGCCCAGGAGAAGATCTGGAATGAGATTGAAGTGGGCGCCAAGTATCACGGCGTTGTAAAGTCTTTGACTTCCTACGGCGCGTTTGTGGACATCGGCGGCGTGGACGGCATGGTGCATGTGTCTGAGCTGAGTTGGAACCGGATCAAGACGCCCGGTGATGTGGTGAAGGTAGGCGACGAGATCGATGTGTATG
>CAOJND010000042.1 GCA_948439445.1 uncultured Eubacteriales bacterium
GACCCGGGAATTCGACTTTGACGACGGCAGCCTGACTGAGAATACCCGGGTGGGCTATCCCATCGAGTATATCTCCAACGCCCAGGTGCCCGGCGTGGGCGGCATTCCCAAGGTGGTTATTTTCCTGACCGCCGACGCTTTTGGCGTTCTGCCTCCCATCAGCCGTCTGAGCAAGGACGCGGCCATGTACCACTTCGTCACCGGCTTTACCTCCAAGCTGGCCGGCACCGAGCGCGGCATTACCGAGCCGAAGCCCACCTTCTCCACCCTGTTTGGCGAGCCCTTTATGCCCATGGATCCCTCTGTCTACGCCGGTATGCTGGGCGAGCGGATGGAAAAGTACGGCACCAAGGTCTACCTGGTGAACACCGGTTGGGCCGGCGGCCCCTACGGCGTGGGCGCTCGGATGAAGCTGCGCTACACCCGCGCCATGGTCACCGCCGCGCTGAACGGTTCTTTCGACAGCGTGGAGTTCAAGCACCACGACATCTTTAATGTGGACTTCCCCACCGAGTGCCCCAATGTTCCCGCCGAGATGCTGGACGCCCGGGGTATGTGGGCGGACAAGGAAGCCTACGACGCCCAGGCCAACAAGCTGGCTGCCATGTTCCAGGATAACTTCGCCAAGAAGTATCCCAACATGCCCGCCAACATTGTCGATGCCGGTCCTAAGGCAAAATAATTCGGGTTTTACACAGCTTCGGAAAGCCCTGCGGGGCTTTCCGAAGCGTAACCCTGTCTTTAGAGCATGCCGGGGCAGGCCTGGCATGTGCCGGACACGATTTTGTCCGGCGCGGGTTTTATGGCGTGCTGTATGGGAGAATTTCACTGAACAGGCGGTCTTTCGGTGGGCTTCTCCCATACAGTAAGCTACAAAATCCCAATTGTATTCAAGTACATGTGCATGAAAGATTCAAATGATGGAGGATTGCATACTATGGCTCGTAAAGTTCAAAAGGTTCAATTCGTAGAAACCGTGCTGCGGGACGCCAACCAGTCCCTGATTGCAACCCGGTTGCCCTACGATAAATTTGAACCCATGCTGGAAACCATCGACAAGGTGGGCTACTACGCAGCAGAGTGCTGGGGCGGCGCCACCTTCGACGTATGTCTGCGGTACCTGCATGAGGACCCCTGGGAGCGGCTGCGCAAGATCCGGGCGAAAATGCCCAATACCAAGCTGCAAATGCTGCTGCGGGGCCAGAACGTCCTGGGTTATTCCCACTACCCCGATGATTTTGTCAAGCTGTTTGTCACCAAGGCAGTGGAAAACGGCATGGACGTGATTCGGATTTTCGACGCGTTGAACGATGTGAACAATCTGAAGGTCGCCATGGAGGCCACCAAGAAGGCCGGTGCCATCGCATCGGGCACCATCTCTTATACCACCTCTCCCGTCCATACCCATAAGAAATATGTGGAAATGGTCAAGGAGATGAAGCGGATGGGCGCGGATACCATCTGCATTAAGGATATGGCCGGTATTATGGGTCCCCAGGAGGCCTATGATCTGGTGTCCGCCATTAAGGACGCTGTGGACATGCCCATCGACCTACATACCCATTCCACCACGGGTCTGGCCTTTATGACCTACCTGAAGGCGGTAGAGGCAGGCGTGGACATCATCGACACCGCCATCTCTCCCTTCTCCGGCGGCACCTCTCAGCCCTGTACCGAGACCATGGCCTACGCTCTGCGCCAGCTGGGCTACCAGGTGGATCTGGACGATTCTCTGACCCAGAAGATGGCCGAGTACTTCAAGGGCATCCGTGACGAGTTTATCGCGGACGGCACCCTGATGCCCAAGTCTATGGCCACCGATCCCAAGTGCCTGATCTACGAAGTCCCCGGCGGTATGCTGTCCAACCTGCTGAGCCAGCTCAAGCAGATGAACGCTCTGGACCGGTTCGACGAAGCTCTGATGGAAGTGCCCCAGGTCCGCAAGGACATGGGTTATCCTCCCCTGGTCACCCCCACCTCCCAGATGGTCGGCGTACAGGCGGTGCGCAACGTGCTGGACGGCCAGCGGTATAAGACCGTCTCCAAGGAGATTAAGGCCTACTGCCGTGGCGAATACGGCCGCACTCCCGCGCCTGTGAATCCCACGGTGCAAAAGCAGATCCTGGGCGACGAGAAGCCCATGACCACCCGCTATGCCGATTCTCTGGAGCCTGTGGTCCCCGCCACCCGGAAAAAGCTCAAGGGCGTGGCCCGCAACGACGAGGATGTGCTCAGCTATATCGCTTTCCCCAACCTGGCGGAGAAGTTCTTCCAGGAGCGGAAGGAAAAAGAGGAAAATATCGTTACCTACACCATTACCAAGGCGTAAGGAGGCGGTTTTATGTTAGAGAAGATAGGTATTGGTGATGCCGCTATCGTGGCGGTTCTGGGATATGCGGTGGTATTTTTTGGTCTGATTCTGTTGATGGCCGTGGTAGTGGCCATTGGCAAGGCTTTTGTCTCCATGGAGAAGAATACGCCGGTAGACGTCCCTGCGGCCCCGGCCGCCGCCAAAAATGTGCCCGAGGCGCCTGGCGCCGCTGGTGAGCTGAAGCTCCATGACGTGGAGCCGAAAACCGCCGCCATGCTGATGGCGATTGTTGCCGATAAGATGGGCAAGCCCCTAAACGAGCTTCGTTTCAATTCCATCAAGGAGGTCAAGTAACCATGAAATATAAAGTGACGCTCAATGGCCGCACCTACGAGGTGGAGGTCGAGGCCGGTAAGGCCATGCTGCTGGATGAGTATGAGGCT
The DNA here is from genome assembly GCA_948439445.1 of uncultured Eubacteriales bacterium. Lineage (GTDB taxonomy): Bacteria > Bacillota > Clostridia > Oscillospirales > Oscillospiraceae > Faecousia. Next base: position 2,755 of record CAOJND010000042.1, read on the forward strand.
GTCGCCCCGGCACCCGCCGCAGCCGCTCCCGTGGCAGCTCCCGCCGCAGCACCTGCTGCAGCCGCAGCGCCTGCCGCTCCCGCCGTCACCGGCGCAGGCACCCCCGTTACCGCTCCCATGCCCGGCACCATTCTCAAGGTCAATGTGAAGGCCGGTGACGCGGTAAAGGCCGGTCAGGTCCTGGTGGTCCTGGAAGCAATGAAAATGGAGAACGAAATTATGGCTCCCGCCGACGGCACCGTGACCCAGGTCGTGGTATCCAAGGGCGCTAGCGTGGATACCGGCGCGCCTCTGGTCGTCCTCGCATAAGGAGGGCAAACCATGAGTTTGAGTATAAACGTTGGTGAAATCCTCTTAAATCTGTGGAACACCTCCGGCTTTGCCGCCTTTGGCGGAGCTGGCAACTGGCGGTATCTGGTGATGATTGTGATCGCCTGCGTACTGCTGTATCTTGGCATTGTCAAGAAATTCGAGCCGCTGCTGCTGGTGGGCATTGCCTTTGGCTGTCTGCTGACCAATCTGCCCAGCGGTGGGCTGTATCATCAGGAGCTGTGGGACGCGTTTATGGATTCCACTAGCCCCTACTTCCATAGCTATGGCCACGTGCTCAGCAACGCAGGCCTGCTGGATATTTTCTACATCGGCGTTAAAACCAGTCTATATCCCTGTTTGATTTTCATGGGCGTGGGCGCCATGACCGACTTTGGCCCTCTGCTGTCCAATCCCAAGAGCCTGCTTTTGGGCGCTGCCGCCCAGCTGGGCGTATTTGCAGCGTTCTTTGGCGCCGTTTGCTTGGGCTTCACCGGCCCTGAGGCCGCTTCCATTGGCATCATTGGCGGCGCCGACGGCCCCACCGCCATCTACCTGACCTCCAAGCTGGCTCCCCATCTGCTGGGCGCCATCGCCGTGGCAGCCTACTCCTACATGGCGCTGATTCCCCTGATCCAGCCGCCCTTCATGCGGCTGCTCACCACCCCGGAACAGCGGAAGATTAAGATGGTGCAGACCCGAAATGTATCCAAGGCCGAGAAGATCGTCTTCCCCATTGCGGTTACCATTTTCGTGGCCCTGCTGCTGCCCTCCACCGCGCCTCTGATTGGCTGCCTGATGCTGGGCAACCTGTTTAAGGAGTGCGGCTGTACCGACCGGCTGTCCGACACGGTGCAAAACGCGCTGATGAACATTGTCACCATCCTGCTGTCCACCGCAGTGGGCGCTACCATGGTTGCCGGCACCTTCTTGACGGCACAGACCCTGAAAATCGTGGTTTTGGGCGTTTGCGCCTTCATCCTGTCCACTGTCGGCGGTCTGCTGGGAGCACAGGTCATGTACACCCTGACCGGCGGCAAGGTCAACCCGCTGATCGGCTCTGCCGGTGTGTCGGCGGTTCCCATGGCCGCCCGGGTTTCCAACAAGGAAGGCCAAAAGGCCAATCCTGCCAACTTCCTGCTGATGCACGCCATGGGTCCCAACGTGGCCGGCGTGATTGGCTCCGCCATCGCGGCAGGCTTCCTGCTGTCCGTATTTGGCTAAACCATAGGAAGTAATCTAAGAATTACGATTCATTCGTTGCAACAGAAAAAGACAGCGTGAAAGGCAGAAATGCTTTTCACGCTGTCTTTATTGTTCAAGGAAAATGGCACGGCGCCGAATGCAGCTTCGTACCATATTTAAAAGGAAAAACTTCTCTATATATATCGGCGGCAAAATAAAACCTTGGTTTTCTGTATGGAAAAGTTTTTTTGCTGTAATTAGGAATTGGCTCCCCATTTATTTCATAAACTTGTCAATAGCTTGGCACAGATCGTTGATGGCGTCCTCGTCGCCGGCAGCCACCGCATCCACCATACAGTGGCGCAGGTGATCCTGCAAAATCACTTTACCCGTGTTATCCAACGCCGCCCGGACCGCCGCCAACTGCACCAGCACCTCGGAGCAGTCATACCCCTCCTCCACCATACGCTTTACCTTCTCCAGATGGCCCAAAGCCCGGGCCAGTCGGTTGATCACTGCCTTCTGATTGGCATGAACATGGTGATGGGTGTGGGAAATGCCATGGGCATGCATATAGGCGTGGTCCAACTCATGCTCGTGGTTTGTATTCTCCACAAAACCGCCTCCTTTCTCCCGTATCCATGTGATTATACCCTGTTTCTTTCCTTTCGGCAAGCCCCCCGGGGGATATTCACCGAAAATATTTCCTTTGACATCCACCAGTAATCCGGTTATAATAAGCAAAAAAAGCAAAGGAGCGACTCCCATGCACATTGATCACGATCATCTAGGTGGCCCCTGCCAGGATAATTGTCATGCCCATGTCCACACCCACGCCGACGGCACCACCCATACCCATGTACACCAGCATAGCGACTGTGAGCAGGTGGATCACAACCATACCCATGGCCAGCAAGATGGCTGTAGCCATGACTGTGCCAACTGCGCTACTCCCCACACGCCTATGGAGGAGTTGACCGCTTTAATGCGCTATATGGCGGGCCACAATGCCGCGCACACCAGAGAGTTAGCAGAGCTGGCCAAGCAGTTGGAACAAGCGGGTAGCCACACCGCCTATGAGCAGGTAATGGCGGCAGTGTCGGATTTTGAGAAGGGCAATCTGCGGCTCAGCGCCGTCCTGGCCAGCCTGGACGCATAAGGAGGCAAGCATATGTGTCTTTCAACCGTATATCAGGACAAGATGGATTCGTCCTCTATTCTTATGAAAAACGTGATGCGTATTGAATGCCACGGTGGTCAGGTGATTCTCACCGATCTGATGGAGCGCAAGCTTACCATTGATGGGGAATTGGAGCAGGCCAATCTGGTGGACGGCTTTGTGATTGTCAAAACCGCTGTCCCCGCCTAGCATTTCGGTCACGTTTTGCATGAAACGTTCCGCCTTTCCAGGCCAGGGGCTGCCTCACAAATTGCTGTGAGACAGCCCCTGGATTGATTGTCCCGACAGCTCCGGTGGTTTGGTTTGCCAGGGATTGTTCATGAGAAATTCACAATCCTCTGGTCGAATTGTGATATAATAACGCGGATATAAGGGACAAAATCCTATTTTGTTCGATACATAAACAAGAGGTTATGGCTATGAAAACATACCGCGCCGGCATTGACATCGGCTCTACCACTGTGAAGTTGGTGCTGCTGAATGAAGCTGGTTCCGTCGTCTATGGCGAATATCGCCGTCACTGTGCGCATACCCAGCAGACCTTGGCGCAGCTGCTCCAGGATGCCCAAGAAAAGATCGGAAATTGCGGCCTTCAGGTAAAAATTACCGGCTCCGGTTCCATCAATCTGGGCAAGGCGCTGCATATTGGATTTGTACAGGAAGTAGTGGCCGTGGCCTCCGCCCTGCAATTTGTGGCGCCGCAAACCGACGTGGCCATTGAGCTGGGCGGAGAGGATGCAAAAATTATCTATTTCAAAGGCGGCCTGGAGGAGCGGATGAACGGCGTCTGTGCTGGCGGCACCGGGTCGTTCATCGATCAGATGGCAGCCCTGCTGCAAACCGACGCCACCGGGCTAAACGCCTACGCTGCCGGATATCAGGAGCTGTATCCCATCGCCGCCCGGTGCGGCGTATTCGCCAAGTCCGATATCCAGCCTCTGATTAATGAGGGCGCCACCAAGGCGGACCTGGCCGCCTCCATTTTTCAGGCCGTGGTCAACCAGACCATCTCCGGCCTGGCCTGCGGCAAGCCCATCCGGGGGTGTGTCGCCTTTTTGGGCGGCCCGCTTCACTTTCTGCCGGAACTGAAAAAAGCCTTCATCCGCACGCTGAAATTGACGCCGGAAAACATGGTAGATCCGGACAACTCCCACCTGTTCGCCGCCATGGGTGCGGCGTTGGAAGCAGGGGACGCAGCTTCTGTCCCCCTGGATACTCTTTTGCACCAGCTGGAAAACGGGGTGCAGATGGCCTTTGAATTGAAACGCCTGGAGCCGCTGTTTGCCAGCCAGGCAGAATTTGACGCCTTCCGGCGCTCCCATAGCAAAGCCGTGGTAGCCAAGGGCGACCTGGCCAGCTACCAGGGGAACTGCTTTTTGGGCATCGACGCCGGTTCCACCACCACCAAGCTGGCGCTGGTGGGCAGCCAAGGGGAACTGCTGTTCTCCTTCTACGCCAACAACCAGGGCAATCCCATCAAAACTGCCATGCGGGCCATGGAGGAGTTGGGTAAGCGCCTGCCATCCGGCGCCAAAATCGCCCGCTCCTGCTCCACCGGCTATGGGGAAACTCTGCTCAAATCCGCCTTCTGCCTGGACGAAGGGGAGGTGGAGACCATCGCCCACTGCACCGCCGCCGCGTTTTTTGACCCGGAGGTGGACTGCGTGCTGGACATCGGTGGGCAGGACATGAAATGCGTCAAGATTCGCAACCACTCCGTAGATACCATCTTGCTTAACGAGGCCTGCTCCTCCGGCTGCGGGTCCTTCATTGAAAACTTTGCCAATTCCCTGGGTTACACCGCTGAAGCCTTCGCGGCAGAGGCACTATTTGCCCAAAATCCCATCGATTTGGGCACCCGCTGCACCGTATTTATGAATTCCAACGTCAAGCAGGCCCAGAAGGAAGGGGCTTCGGTCTCCGACATCTCCGCCGGGCTTGCCTACTCCGTGATCAAAAACGCCCTGTTTAAGGTGATTAAGCTGGCGGACGCAGCGGAGCTTGGCCGCCATGTGGTGGTACAGGGTGGTACCTTCTACAACCAGGCCGTACTGCGGGCCTTTGAAAAAATCTCCGGCGTGGAGGCCACCTGCCCGGACATTGCCGGTATCATGGGCGCTTTTGGGGCGGCGTTGATCGCCCGGAACCATTATCACGGCCAGAAAACCACCACCATGTCCATGGCGGATATTCTGGCGCTGACCTATACCACAACCACCACCCGCTGCGGCGGCTGCTCCAACCACTGTATGCTCACGATCAACCGATTCCCCGGCAACCGCCGGCACATCACCGGCAATCGCTGCGAAAAGGGCCTGGGCGCTACCGCCTCCCAGGACAAGGGGCCGAATCTGATCGCCTATAAACTGGAGCGCCTGTTCGCCTACCCTCCGCTGGAGCAGCCTACCAGAGGAGTGATCGGTATTCCACGGGTGCTGAATCTATATGAAAACTATCCCTTCTGGGCCACCTTCTTCAAAAATCTGGGCTTTCAGGTGGTGCTCTCCCCCAAATCCAACCGGAAAATCTATGAGCTGGGGATGGAGTCCATTCCTTCCGAGTCGGAGTGCTACCCTGCCAAGCTGTCCCACGGCCACGTGCAGTGGCTGATCGACCAGGGCGTGTCCACCATTTTCCACCCCTGCGTGTTTTACGAGCATCAGCAGACCAGCGGCGCCCAAAATCACTACAATTGTCCCATTGTGGTCTCCTATCCGGAAAACCTGAAAAACAATGTGGAGGATGTGGCCGACGGCAAAGTGCGCTATATCCGCCCCTTTTTAGCCTTTACCAGCGAGAAAATAGCCGCCGACCGGCTGGTCCGCCTGTGCCGGGAGGAGTGGGATATTCCCGCAAGGGAGGTGCGTTCCGCCGTACACGCCGCCTGGGTAGAGCAGCAGAAAGCCAAAGCGGACATTCGGGCCAAAGGCGTGCAGGCCTTAACGTGGATGCGGGAAAACCAGCGCCAGGGTATTGTTCTGGCAGGCCGTCCCTATCACATTGACCCGGAGATCAACCACGGCATTCCCGAGCTGATCGCCTCCTATGGTCTGGCGGTATTCAGTGAGGACAGCCTGCCTCTATATTTTACGCCAGAACGGCCCCTGCGGGCCAACGACCAGTGGGTTTACCACTCCAGACTGTATTCCGCCGCCGAGTTCGTGCGCAATCGGGAGGATTTGGAGCTAATTCAGCTCAATTCCTTTGGCTGCGGCTTGGACGCGGTGACCACCGACCAGGTCAGCGAGATCCTGGAGGGCAGCAATAAGCTGTACACCGTCTTAAAAATTGACGAGGTGAATAACCTGGGCGCCGCCCGGATCCGGGTCCGCAGTCTGCTGGCCGCCATGCAAATGCGCCGGGAGCAGGGCATCGTGCCAAAGCCCCAAAAAGCCGCCTACCACCGGACGGAGTTTACAAAGCAGATGTTCCAGTCCGGTTACACCATTTTGGCGCCCCAGATGAGTCCCATTCACTTCGATATTTTGGAGCCGGTATTTCAGAAATACGGGTTTCATATCCAGGTACTTACCAACGACAACCGGACCGCCATCGACACCGGCCTAAAGTTTGTCAACAATGACGCCTGTTTCCCCTCTATTACCGTGGTAGGGCAGATTATGGACGCAGTGTTGTCCGGCCGGTACGACACCAACCGCCTAGCGGTGATCATGACCCAGACCGGCGGCTGCTGCCGGGCAAGCAACTATGTGGGCTTCATCCGCCGGGCGCTGGATAAGGCCAATCTAAGCCATATCCCCGTGATCTCCCTGAACGCCAACGGCATGGAGACAAATCCGGGCTTTCAGATCCCTTCAGGGCTGCTGTTGGCCGCCGCCAAGGCATTGGTGTATGGCGATTTGTTTATGCGGTGCCTATACCGGGTGCGTCCCTACGAGCTGACAGCCGGCTCGGCCAATGCCCTGCACCAAAAATGGCAGGCAATTTGCGTCGATTCTCTGGTCAACGGCAAAAGCTCCTATGCCAAAGTCTGTAAGGGAATTGTGGACGCTTTTGACAGCCTTCCCATCGACGAAACCCTGCGCAAACCCCGGGTGGGCGTGGTAGGTGAAATCCTGGTAAAGTACATGCCCCTGGCCAACAATCATCTGGTGGAACTGCTGGAACGGGAGGGGGCGGAGGCTGTAGTGCCGGATCTGATGGATTTTATGAATTACTCTGTGTATAACGGAGAATACAGACATGCATTTTTAGGCGAGCGTTGGACCAGCGCCGCCTCCGCCAAACTGGCGGTGAACGCCATTCGCCTGCTGCGCAAGCCAGCCCTGGAGGCGCTGAAAAACAGCCGCCGGTTTGAGCCGCCTATGGCCATCGAGCAGGTAGCGGAGCTTGCCAAGCCCTTCTTGTCTCTTGGCAATCAGTATGGCGAAGGGTGGTTCCTCACCGGCGAGATGGTGGAGTTAATTACCTCTGGAACACCCAATATTGTCTGCATTCAGCCTTTCGCCTGCCTGCCAAACCATGTGGTGGGCAAAGGGGTCATTAAGGCTCTGCGCAAAGCCTATCCCCAGGCTAACATTGTGGCAGTGGACTATGACCCAGGTGCCTCGGAGGTAAATCAGCTCAATCGGATCAAGCTGATGCTCTCCGCCGCCAAGAAGGCCTTGGACGTTCGCCCCGTCACACCAATCGCACCATAAGCAATTCCCCGCCTGTCATCATTTTGGTAACAGGCGGGGAATTTGATAATTTTTATAAATTTATGGAAAATTTATTAAACTATTTCCTTCATTCCTCTTGCCATCTTGGTGAATATGTTATATAGTAATAGCATATCATCAAAAATAGTAGATAAAGCAGGAAGAACCTCGTTTCCGGGATAACGGAAGCGGCAATTGGGGAGAAAAGACATGCAAAGAGATAACGCATCCCATTCCCATGAAAATGATCGGTCCAGCGAACCTTGGAAGCAACGTCAGTCCCAGCAGCAAAATCCCAACCGGCAGCACTGGGCCAATCAAGGGCAGCCCTACCCATATCAAGGGCAACCTGCGTCTCAGCACAACGCACATCCGCCCTATGAGAATCATGGGAGTCCATATGCCGCTCAACCCAGGCAGTTGCCACCAAACCAGCATCAAAATTCGTCCAACGCCAGACCCAATGGACGCCGCCGGATCTCTAAAGCGGAATACCGGCGGGCGCAGCGCAGAATATGGGTACAGATTGGGTTAACCTTGGCGGTTATTTTGCTTGTGGTTTCCTTGGCAGTATTCGGCGTGGTGAAGCTCTTTTCTTCTTTTACCCATAAGGTGGAGGCGCCGCCGGAGCCACCGGCCAATCCCATCCTGAATCCCGATGCCAGTTCGGAGCCGTCGGAATCGGTTACGCAGCCGGAACCTACTGTTGCGGACCCCGTACAGACCCAGGAACTTTTGGCCCAGGCGGATCATCTGGCCGCGGGCTATGATTATGACGCGGCTTTGGAGCTACTCCAGTCCTACGGAGATCATTGGATGGAGCAAGAGGGCTTCCAAGCGGCAAGTGAGCGGTATCAGGCGGAAAAGGCCAAGCTGGTCCGCTGGCCGGACACCACCCAGATTACCCATATTTTCTTTCACAGCCTGATTGCAGATACGGCGAGAGCTTTTGATTCGGACTATACCAACGACGGTTACAATCAGTATATGGCCACCGTGGACGAGTTCCGGGCCATTTTGGAGGAGCTTTACCGCCGGGGCTTTGTGCTGGTGCGGATGCACGATGTGGCAACGTTCACCACTGGAGAAGATGGCCAGCAGCGCTATGTCCAGGGAGATATCTATTTGCCCCCGGACAAAAAGCCTATTATCATCTCCCAAGACGATGTAAATTACTATGAATATATGGTCGATGGGGACGAGGATCACTTTGCCGACGCGCAAGGCGACGGATTCGCCACCCGGCTTGTGGTCGGAGAGGATGGCTATCCCACCTGTGAATATATCACTGCCCAGGGGGAGACTGTGTACGGAGAATACGACATTGTGCCCATTTTGGAGTCCTTTTGCCAGGAGCATCCGGACTTTTCCTACCGGGGTGCCAGAGCAATTCTGGGCGTGACCGGTTATCAGGGGGTATTTGGCTATCGAACCCACCCGGACTGGCGGACCATACTGGGAGAGCAGGCCTATGAGCAGGAGCATGCCCAGGCGAAATTGGTGTCCCAATGCCTGAAGGATAAGGGCTGGGAAATCGCCTCCCATAGCTTTGGTCATCCGGCCTATGGGGAAATTTCCGATGAGCGGGTAATCGCAGACGTGGCAAAATGGGAGGATCAGGTTCAACCGGTGGTTGGTGATACGGACATCTTCCTCTATCCCTACGGCAGCGATATTGCCGGGCTGGAAGAATACAGCGGCGCTAAATTTGACGCATTGTACGGCGCCGGATACCGGTACTTCTGCAATGTGGACTCTGCGCAGTATTGGACAC
>CAOJND010000043.1 GCA_948439445.1 uncultured Eubacteriales bacterium
AAATAATCACAGCTTCTGCGGCCCGCTCTTGCAATACCGCTGCCACCGTGGCGGCGGCGCCGCCGCTGCCCAAAATCAGGACCTTCTTTCCCGCAACCTCCAAGCCGGAGCGGGAAAGCATAGAGGAAAATCCAAAAACGTCCGTATTGTAGCCGGACAGAGAGCCATCCGCCTCCCGGACAATGGTGTTGACGCTGTTTAGCGCCGCTGCCTGGGGAGAAAGCCGGGCACAATAGGGCACCACAGCCTTTTTATAGGGAATGGTCACATTTAGACCGGAAAAGTCGCCGCTTTTTAAAAAGCCTTCCAACTGCTCCGGCTCTTTTTCAAACAGGGTATAATCATACGTCCCCAACTGGCTGTGAATCTGGGGCGAATAGCTGTGGGCCAGGGTTCTGCCCAGCAAACCGCACCGCATCACACAACCTCGCAGTAGCTGCCCAGATAGGTAAACTCCTCGCACAGCTGATCCAGATCGCACATCAACTGCACAAATTCCTCGGAATAGATGGAGGTCTCCAGATCAAAGTAAAACATGAACTCAAAATCCCGGTCCGGAATGGGGCGGGATTCCAGCTTGGTCACATTGATGCCCAACACGTACAGCTGCGCCAGAATTTTATACAGCGCACCGGGCTTGTGAGGCAGTACCATCATAATGCTGGTTTTGTCCGAGCCGGGGTAGATTTCCAGATTCTTGCTGATGCAGATAAACCGGGTCTGATTATTGCCCCGGTCCTGGACGGAAGCGGCCAGCGTCTCCAAACCGTACAGCTCCGCGCAGGCCCGGCTGGACAGCGCAGCCACGTCATGCCGGCCGGATTTACAGACCATTTCTGCGGCCATGGCAGTATTTTCAATAGATGTCACCTTTACATTGGGCATGGTCTTCAAAAAATCGCCGCACTGATTGATGGCATGTTCATGGGAATAGATCTCCCGAATGTCCTCCAGCTTGGTGCCGGGATTGACCAGCAGATTATGGTCCACCTTCATCCGGAAGCTGCGGACAATGGAAAAGCTGTGCTGGATCATCAGATCATACACCTTTTTCACCGAACCTGCGGTGGAGTTTTCGATGGGCAAAATGCCATATTGGCACAGGCCCTTGTCGATGGCTGAAAACACCCCATCAAAATTTTTAAAGTACATGATGTACGGGGACTTGAAGATCTTTTCACAGGCAATCTGAGAATATGCGCCCTCCACCCCCTGGCAGGCCACCATAGGCGACTGGGGGAATAGATTTTGGGTGTCGGAAATAGCCTGGGTGATCCGCTGATACAATGCGGAGGTGCGAATGCTGCGCTTGCGCTGATAGCTGCGGCTCAGCTCAAAGAGCATGGAGTACAGGCCCCGGGTATAGTTCGCCATATCCGGGCCGGCCTTTTCCGATACGGCCTGGAGCTTCTCCCGCTCCCGAGTGGGCATGAGAATGGGCAGACCGTTCTCTTTCTTGTATTCGGCAATTTGAGCGGCAATGTCCATCCGCTGGCCAAATAGCCGTACCAACTGATCATCAATCTCGTCTATATTCTCTCGCAGTTGTGATAAATCCATGGTGATTCCTCCTATTTTCTGGCGTTGTACTCCAAAAATGCGTCATAGATCGCAATTGCCGCCGCGGCCTCCACCACCGGAACCGCCCGGGGCGCAATGCAGGGGTCGTGCCGGCCCTTGATTTCCAAAGGCACCTCAATACCCTGGGATAGGGAAACCGTCTGCTGCTGTTTGGCAATGGAAGGGGTGGGCTTGACCGCCACCCGGAACAAAAGCGGCATACCGGTGGTAATCCCGCCCAAAATGCCCCCGGCGTGATTGGTGGCCGTGCGGACTTGATGACGCTCCATGACAAACGCGTCGTTGTTTTCACTGCCCCGCAGCCCGGCGGCGTGAAACCCCGCGCCAAATTCCACCGCCTTAACCGCAGGGATTCCAAACAAAATGGCGGCCACGCGGTTTTCCATGCCGCCGAACATCGGCTCTCCCAGACCGGCGGGCAGTCCCACAGCGGCGCACTCTATCACACCGCCCAAGCTATCTCGCTCCGCTCTGGCTTCGGCAATCGCCGCCAGCATCTGCGCCCCAGCCTCTGGGGAGAGGGCTGGAAAAGAGCCAACCTGGGCAAGCTGGGGCGCCAGCGGATCAAAGCAGATATCCCGCACCTGGCCCACACTGGCCAAGTGCGCTCCAATTTGGATCCCCTGCTGGGCCAAAAATTGCTTGCATAGCCCCCCGGCGATGCAAAGCGGCGCGGTCAGCCGCCCGGAAAAATGTCCACCGCCCGCCACATCCTGGGCGCCGCCATATTTCATCTGGGCGGAAAAGTCCGCGTGACCGGGGCGGGGACAATCATGAAGCGCTTCATAATCTTTAGAGCGGGTATTGGTGTTTCGAATCACCGCCGCCAATGGCGCGCCGCAGGTATGACCGCCTAAAAGCCCGGAGAGAAATTCCGGCCGGTCAGCCTCCTTTCTCGGCGTGGCATAATCGCCCTGCCCCGGCGCACGGCGGTCTAGAAAGCTTTGCAGCGCTTCCAGATCCACAGGTAGTCCGGCGGGAATCCCGTCCAACGTCATGCCGATGGCAGGGCCATGGGATTGGCCAAAAATTGAAAGCCGAAGTATTTGGCCATATGTACTGCTCATAGTTTACCCCCCAGCATCTTAAAATGGGTCCAAAATTGGGGATAGGATTTTTGCACCGCCTCCGCCCCCTGCACGACAACCTGGCCGGAACAAACCGTGGAGGCTACCGCTGCCGCCATGGCAATCCGGTGATCCCCGGCGGAGTCCACAGTTCCGCCCGTATAGCCGGTGCCAAACACCGTCAGGCAGTCGTTCTCAATCTGTGCTCTTCCGCCCAAACCGGCTAGCATCGCCGCTACGGTCTGAAGCCGGTCGGACTCTTTTAGCCGCAACCGGCTGACGCCGGTGAAGCGCGCCCCCTGTTTTGCCCCGGCCACCACCGATAAAACCGGCACCAGATCCGGAATATCCCGGCAATCGATGGCGCAGTTCTGCTCCAACCGGGGCAAAAGCGCCGCAATTGCCCGATCGCCCTGGCAGGAATCGGCGGACAGGCCGGTAAGCCGGATCTTAGAGCCAAGAGCATTGGCCGCCAGGAAAAACGCGCCGTTGGACCAGTCGCCCTCTACCTGGCACTGGGCGGGGCCATCGCCCCACTGGTTGCCTGGAATAAAATAGCCCGATTCTGTAGGAGCGGTAGCCAGATGAAAGCGGGACATGGCCTCCAGGGTCATCTGAATGTAAGGTTCTGATTCCACAGGGCCGGTTATGCCCAGCGTGGAATCCCCATCCAAAAACGGCAGGGCAAACAGCAGCCCGGAGACAAACTGAGACGATACGTTCCCCGCAATGGCATAGTCTCCACTATGAAGCCGCCCTTGGATCCGAATGGCATTCTCCCCAGGGCGGGACAGACGGCAGCCCATTCGTTCCAGCTCCTCCCACAGCGGAGACACAGGCCGCTGGGGCAGCCGTCCCGCCAGTTCAAAGGTGGCGTCCACCCCCAATGCGCCGGCCACCGGCAGTAAAAACCGTAGCGTAGAGCCACTTTCCCCGCAGGGAAGCGTGGCCTTTTCCGGAACCTGTCCGATGGGAATCACCTGATATCCTTCCGGCGTGCGGGAAATTTTCGCGCCCAGCGCGCGAAGGCAGGCCGCCGTGGCCTCAATATCGGCATTGGTTTGTAAGCAGAGCAACTGCGTCTGTCGCTTCCCCAGAGCGGCGCAGATCAAAAGCCGGTGCGCCTGGGATTTTGAGGCAATGGCGGAAATCTCGCCTTGGAGCTTTCCCGGCGTAATTGTCACATCCATATTATAACCCCGCCTTCAAAAATGGCAGCAGCTCCTCCACCGGGATGGGGTAGACGGCGCATTCGCCAATCCGCCGGGGCACGATCAGGTGAATGACGCCGCCAGCGCGTTTTTTGTCCGATAACATGCTGTCCCACAGGGCCTGGGCGGGATAGCCGGTGGTCTGCGGCAGGCCAAACCGGCGGAGCACCGCCAAAATCTCGTCCCGGACAGTTGCCTGGCACAGGCCATAGCATTGGCTGGCCCGGGCGGCAATGCCCATGCCAATGGCAACCGCCGCACCATGGGATACCGTATACTGGCTCTGCGCCTCCACCGCGTGGCCAAAGGTATGGCCAAGGTTTAACATCTGCCGGGCGCCCCGATCAAATTCATCCTGGCTCACCACATCCCGCTTTAGTTCCACGCACCGGGCAATGACCGCCTGCCGGTCAAAGTCCAGCCCTCGTTCCAGCAGATGGCGGTATAGCGCCGCGTCGTAGAGAACGCTGTATTTGATCACCTCGGCGGAGCCGTCCCGAAAGGTTTCCGCCGGCAGGGTATTCAAAGCGTTTACATCGCACAGCACCAGGCTGGGCTGGTAAAACGCGCCGGCCAAATTTTTCCCAGCGGGCAGATCTATCGCGGTTTTGCCCCCCACGGAGGAGTCCACCGCCGCCAGCAGGGTGGTCGGAACCTGGACAAACCGAATGCCCCGTAAAAAAGTCGCCGCGGCAAAGCCCGCCAGATCACCTACCACGCCGCCGCCCAGGGCAACAATCAAGTCCTGCCGGGTCAGGCGGCGCTCCGCGAGAAAATTTAAAAGCTCCAGATAGGTCTTCCCGGACTTACTGGCCTCCCCGGCGGGAAATGCAAAACAATGGACCTGAAACCCGGCCCGCTCCAAGCTGGCCTTGGCGCAGGGGCCATACAAGGGCCACACATTACTGTCACTGACCAGGGCCACCGCGCCGCCGCCTAGGGCAGATACGCTGTCCCCCAGATGCGTCAGTAGCCCTTTTCCAATGCGGACCTCGTAGGGCCTTGCCGTGGCAATTTGAACGGTTCGAATCATCCGTCAACCTCCTCCTTGCGTCTGCGTCCCTCGTCCAGAAGGGCGGTGAGCCGCTCCAGATCCCCGGCATGGACCGCTGCCCGATACTCTTCCAGTGCGGCAAGAAAGGCGTCCAGCTCCTGGAGCACATGTTCCCGATTTTCCATACACAGCTCCGCCCACATGGGCGCGTTGAGCCAGGCCACCCGGGTCAAATCCTTGTAGCTGCCGGCGGAAAATCCCTTGTGGGCCAGCGCGGTGGGGGATTTGATAAAAGCGTTGCTGAGAATATGGGGCATCTGGGAGGTAAACGCGATCATCCGGTCGTGCTCCTGGGCGGTGGTGACGGAAAACGAGCCAAACCCACAGGGGGCCAGCGCCTCCTTCACCCGCTCCAAAAGCTCCATATCGTCAAATCTAGGCGGCACCAAAACCATGGGCGCCCCCTGGAACAGATTGGACCGGCTGTATTTGAAGCCGGAAAAATGGGTGCCAGCCATGGGATGTCCCCCCACAAAGGTGAATCCATATCGCTGCGCTACCGGGAAGCAGCGGCTACAAACCTCCTGCTTGACGCCGCAGCAGTCCAAAACCAGGGCGTTTGGGGAAATCGCGCTTCCATGCTGCTCCAACCAGGCTGCGGAGCCGGCGGGATAGATGGCCAGCAAAATCAGATCGCAGTCCGGAAGTCTGGCCTCATCCAACCGGTCTGAAACTACCCCGGCTAGCTGGGCGAAGGATAGCATGGTTTCATCCTTCTCCTGGGCCAAGACCGTATGTCCTGCTTTTGCAAAAGCTCTGGCCATGGAGCCGCCGATCAGGCCAAGCCCCAAAATGCCCACTGTCATTGGAGCGCCTCCCGTATCTTACCAATTCTCTGATTCAATTGGGCAAATTGTTCCGGCGTTAGGGACTGGGCGCCGTCGCACAGGGCATGCACCGGGTCGTTATGAACCTCCACCATGATACCGTCTGCACCTGCGGCCACAGCCGCTGCCGCCATCGGTGGCACCAAGCGGGACTTTCCTGTGGCGTGGCTGGGATCGATTACCACAGGCAGATGGGTCAGCTCATGAAGCACCGGAACGGCAGAAAGATCCAGCGTATTGCGGGTATAGGTCTCAAAGGTGCGGATGCCCCGCTCGCACAGAATCACCTGCTGGTTGCCGGAACTCATGATGTACTCCGCGCTCATCAGCAGCTCTTGCAGGGTATTGGCCAGTCCCCGCTTCAAAAGAATGGGCTTGTCGGTTTTACCCAGCTCTCGCAGCAGGTCAAAATTCTGCATATTCCGGGCGCCAACCTGGATGATATCCACCTCCGCGAAAAGCTCCAGATCCCGGATATTCATCAGCTCTGTGATGATGGGCAGGCCTGTCGCTTCCTTTGCCTTCAGCAGCAGCCGAATGCCATCCTCTTTTAACCCTTGAAAAGCATAGGGTGAGGTGCGGGGCTTGAATGCGCCGCCACGGAGGATATCGGCCCCGGCGTCTTTTACCGCTTGGGCGCAAAAAATAATCTGTTCTTCCGTTTCCACAGAGCATGGCCCAGCAATGACAGCGAAATGTCCGCCGCCAATCTTCACGCCGCCCGCCGCAACCACCGTATCATCGGGATTGAATTTGCGGTTGACCTGCTTGAACGGCTCGGAAACCCGTTTGACGGATTCCACGATCTCCAGGCTGCTCAGCAGCTCCATATCCACCTTGCTGGTATCACCAATCAGACCAAGGATGGTAACTTCCTGACCGTGGGATATATGAACATCCACATTCATCCTGCGCAACCAGGCGATTAAATGCTCTTGCTGCGCCTCAGTGGTACCGTGTTTTAAAATGGCAATCATATGGACAGCCCCCTTTAAAAAATAATGCCGCACAGTTGATTCTGTGCGGCATGTGGATTCTTACCAGATGTTTAAAAAATTTGTGCAGCACAGACCACTATTACTTTTCGGTAAAAAAGTAATAGTCATAAAAGAAACGGCCCGCGGCAGTCAGAGTATACATAAACTGTACCTCCAAAAAAGAACTCTTATCGTTAGTTTAACACAAATGGAATTGCTTTGCAAGAAAATTTTCTCGATTTTTCGTTTATTTTGCAGCGTCCTAGTCAAACTTGGAGTTTGGAACTTCCAGCAAAGGCGGTTGGCAAAATCAAAGAAATTACCAAATTGCACACATGATAGGTAAACCGGGCATCGGTGTGAATCCCACCGGGAATCAGCGCGTAATCCTGATGATAAACCCGAATGGTATCCATTACGGAACCGTAGCGCTCCATCGGGCGATCCTGCGCTTTTTTCATGTACTGGTCAAAATAATCATGCAGCTCAATCTCATATTGTACATGGCTGTGCAGATTTTCTTGGAAGCTGGCGTTGTGCGCCAGGGTAAAGGCGTCCGTGGTATAGTGGATCAGCTTACCGAGCCGGTAAAAATCCAGCATTCGAAAGGCGTCCTTGCGCTCCAGCTTGTTGGCGGTACGCTGCATGTAGCGACGGGAATTACTCCAGTTGTGGCCCCGGAGCCACTGATTTCGAAGGGAGCCCTTGAGATACGTGGTGGGATTTTTGTCCGGCTCCACACAACCCAGCATAAATGCCCGGACGTAGCGCTGGGGATATCTTGCCAAATATCGCTCCGCCAAATACTGCGCCAGCATTCGATGGCTTTTTGACTTCATAAACATCACCTGTTGGTTAGATAGTAAGGTGCGGCTAACTTTCCTTGTCATTATACCATACTCCACGAATTATGCAAGGTTTTTTCAAAAGGAAAACCCCACAAAATCTACTGGCGGATGGGCAAAAAACTGCTGAAAACGTAAAAAAGCACGCCGCCGTTCTATCTATCCGGCGGCGTATCAGTTGCGATCTTACGAAATTGTAATTGCCTGCTCTAAAACAAAAGCTCCATCAAAATATACCGTAACCGTATAGTTTCCTGGCTGTTCCGGTAGCTGGGGCAAGTCCAGCTCGCCAAATCCATAGCTCCAGATGTTGCTCCAGCCTCTGACAGTGGTGCCTGTAACCACCGCGCGACCGCTTTCATCCCGAATAACAGTCAGAGCGACAACCTCTGTGTAATCAATATTGTACGGCGTGTTCAGATGCAGCAGGAAAGATGCATAGTCTCCAGGGGCATAACTCGTGGTGGCATCATCGGCCAAAACGTCGTAAGGACCCCAATCCGGCAGTGCCGGGGTATGGAACATCTGGGCAGAGAAATTGTCGGCTGTGACCCCATAGTTGTCAAACCGCTCCGCTTTCGGCGCCTCATAGGCACATTTACCGTTGTAAACTCTTTGGCCCTGGGCGGTACTCACCCTGAAAATGTAGTTGCCGCCGGGCACGCCCGGGGAAAGAATGGCAGACGTACCTTCGCAGGGAAGCTCCTTTTCTTCGCTGCCGTCCAAGGTGTAGCAAAGCCGCCAGCCATCCTCCGGAACCGCCTCATCGCTTTCCCAACTGATGGTCAGATCTCCCGTTTCAGAGGAAGCAGCCTGTAGCCCAGAGACCGACACCGCATCCTTGTCCATTTCTGCAATCGTCCCATGGGCCATTCCGTCCGCTGTGACCTCCACCTGATACGTACCTTGAGGATCCAAGCCCTGGAATTTGGCGCTACCGTCCCGAGTGGTGAGGGTGACCTCGCTTCCATCCGCTCCAACGCAGGCTACATGCCACAAAATCTCTCCACTGTCTTCCGGCAAATTCCAGGTAGCTGTCAGTTCCCCAGCGGAAAAGTCTGCAATCGTTAGTGCTTGGGCGTTTATCACCTTCGACGCGGTGAAAGAAAGTTCTGTTGTGCCGGTCACAGAGGCAGCACCGTCACAAGACAATCGCAACGTATAGGTTTTTCCCGGCTCTAGACCGGAAATCGTCGTGCTATCGCCCTGGAATGTTACCTGCTGTGCCTGCTCATCAGGCGCCTGGTAGGACAGGATCCATTGGGTTGGCGCGTCCCCCTCCGCCGTCAAGGATACCAGCGCGGAGCCGTCCTCTTGGTCTGTCAAAGCAGTGAACGAGGTAACCTGGGCCACGCCGGGAGTATTGTAGGTGGCAGTACACTTGCCCAGCAGCTTATGCTCTCCCCGGATGAGAACTGTGACCGTATATTCGGTGCCAGGCAAAAGATCGGTAAAATTGGCGCGGCCATCCACAACGTTCGACATCTGAACTGCACCGTCCGCGCTGCGGCAAACCAGATTCAGCAGCGTATTGTCGGTTTTGGTGGTAAGCAATACGGTAAGGCTGTCGCCCTCCCCCTGTAAAATCAAATCGTCAATGGTCTGACAATACACATTGGTATAGAAGAAATAGCCGCCAGCTCCCAGCGCTATGATGAAAACCAGCGCAATAAGCACAGAAAACCAACGGAATTTACCCTTGCGCTTCTTTTTGGTAGCCTCCTGGGGCGTTTCCTCCGCGTTCAGAAGCTCCGGCGTGTCATCTTCTTCAGAGGGAGCAACCTGGGAATCCTCCCCAGCCAATTCCCCCGCTTCTGCCTGTGCTGGTTCTGTCTGCATCTGCTCTGCGGCCCGCTCCGAAGTAATTTCCGCTATTAGCTGGTCTACCCGAGCCATCATGGCGGCAATCTCCTCCTGGGTCTGCGCAGGTTCCTCCGGCTGGTCGGGGATCTCTGCCTGCGCCGGAATTTGATCCTGTGAAATTGGTTCCAGCACCCGGGTATCCCCTGTCAGATCAGGAACCGGCTCCACCTTAAATTCATCGTACTCCACAGCTTCTGCGGATATGGCTTCTTTCTCCTCGGAAATCTCCTCATTTTCCTCCTGGGCATGCTGGGGCAGTTCATCCGCCTCCAATTCGTCCTTTCCGGCTGGACTGTCCTGATCCTGCGGCACCTCGGTCTCGGAGACAGACTCTACCGCAAAAACATGCTCTTCCGGCTCTACCGGCGCTTCCGCCTCAAGCTGCTCCTCTCCAGGTTCGCCGGCAAGATCTGCCTCTTGGAAAAGTGCTTGTTCGGCCTGCGCCTCCATAGAAATTTCCACCGTCTCCGGCTGGGTAGAAAAATCCAAAGACGCAGATTCTTCCGTTGAAATATCCTGTGCAGCCTGGGCCAAGGACTTTTCACCAGAACCGGATACCGCAGCGCCCACCGGCTGTTTCTGCGCCGGAACAATGGGTTTGTCGCTGACCCGGCTGCGCTGCATATAAGTAATCAAAGCCCGTCCCATCTCCATGGGATCCTGGAACCGGTCTTTGGGGTCCGGCGCACAGGCCCTTAAAATTAGCTTGCCCAGACGGAAATCTGCATAAGCAGGCGCGGGCAGCCCCTTGGGATTGAGCTTGGCCTCCAAAGGAGGTAACTGACCGCCGTTGTAAATCTGATACAACAGCATTCCCAAAGAATAGGTATCCACAGTAGGATTCAGGGTGGCGTAGGGATCCAGCGCCTCCGGTGGCAGCCATTGACTGCAATACCGTGCCGGGAGTGTGGAATAGGACAGACTGGACAGGGAAATAAATCCCAGATCGCCTATACAGAAATTCCCGTCACCGGTAAGGAAAATGTTGCCTGGCTTTAGATCCGCATAGACATATCCCATCTCCCGGGCAAGGGCCATAGCTGCGCTCAGATCAATACCCAACCGAACCGCGTTGAGATGGGTCATGGGATTGTGGAGCATCCACTGTGTTAAAGAAGTGCCCACCTCCGCCAACAGATACAGGCAATAGCCCGGATCCTCCTGACTGGTTACCAACTGGTATCCCGCGTAGGAAAGAAAATATTTGTGTTGCGAAAGCCGGTCCAACACATCGGCTTCTTTGCAAAGTCCATCGGCAACCGCCTTGAAATAACTGCGAGCCGCCTGCTGATCCGGCACTGCGCCGGATAGAAGTAGCGCCTCCACCTGAACTCGTGATTCAGGGATGGAAATTGTTTTGACTATGTAGGTCTGTCCGGAGTCATTATGTCTGGCTGGATAACAAACGACTCCATTTTGGGAGCTGTACGGCTTGCCCAGTGTAATTCCGTTGAGCAGAGGGCAGATGCGCTCCGGTTTTGACACGTCCATCGCCTCCTTGGTTTAGCTTTCTTTCTATGATAAAATAAAATTACAAAAATTGCAACATCTTTGTAGTTGTTTTATGGAAATAAAAATGTTATCATAAAGTCGAGCTATGGCGCAAAGCAGAAATCCTCTGGTTTTAGAGGCGGATGACCGTTACTGTGCCATGGAATAGAAATTGCGCTTCGTCTTGCGCCAGATAGGAGGAAATCATGAACAAGGTTATTTGTGACATTTGTGGAACTATGTATCCAGAAACCAACAGCAAATGTCCGATCTGCGGAGGGACCCGGCGTCCAGAGGATAAAACAGTTCAGGTGGAGGATCCACAGCCCGAACAGGCCGGAACCAAGGACAAAAAAAATTATAGCAGCGGCAAGACCAAATTCCACGGGGGCGGCTCCAATAAGGGGCTAATTATCACCATTGTGGTGCTTTTGATCGCAATTGCATTGGTCAGCCTGTACATCGCCCACCGGTTCTTTGGCCTATTCCCCACAGAAAGTTTACGTCTTCCCTTTGGGAAGAACGATCCCACGCAGCCTTCCACTTCAGAACAAGCAACAGATCCCACAGTGCCCTGCATTGCCCTGAGCCTGGACCACAATGTGTTGGAGTTCAACGCTGCGGGTACTGCACAGTTGTTGGAGGCCAAGATTGAGCCAGCCGACACCACCGATCCGGTGAAATATGTCTCCAGCGATCCCGCTGTGGCTACTGTTACAGATCAAGGTCGCGTGACGGCCGTCGCGCCCGGTCAGGCTGTGATTGAGGTCATCTGCGGCGACCGGAAGCAGCAGTGTCGGGTAATATGTGACTTCGATGAACAGGCAACCGATGCTACAGAACCTTCCGGCGACACCACGCCGCAGGATACCATGGAGCTAAACCGCTCGGATATCTCTTTCTTCGCCGTTGGCGAGTCCTTCCGGTTTGATGT
>CAOJND010000044.1 GCA_948439445.1 uncultured Eubacteriales bacterium
TTCCGTGTGACTGGAGTTCAGACGTGTGCTCTTCCGATCTGGAAATCACCTTGGGCACATTCTGGGAGGCGGCAAACAGGGACAGAAGAATATTCTCCTCGTCAATGCCTGTAAGCGTCACAAAGGCGTCCGCCAAACCGATGCCCTCCTCCATCAGCGTATCCTGGACCGCGTCCCCGTGGATCATCACCACACCGGGCAGCTTGTCGCAAAAGTCCAGGCACCGCTGCTTGCTGGGGTCGATGATTTTTACCGCGCTACCACCGGCCAACAGCATTTTGGCCAGGTAGAATGAAGTGGTGCTGGCCCCCAAAATCATAATGCTCCGGGCCTTCCGATACCGGATATCCAGCATCCGCAGCAGCCGCTGAATTTCGCTGGGTGCGGCGGTAACGGCAATGCGATCACCGCCCCGAAGGGTAAAATTACCGTCGGGGATGAAAACGTCCTCCCCCCGCTGCACAGCGCAGACCAGAAATTTGGCCTGATATCTTTTTCGCGCCTCCGCCAGTGTCACGCCGTCCAACTGGGAATCCGGCACCAGACGCAGTTCAACCATCTCAAACTCCCGGCCGGAGAACGTCTCGATCTTCACTGCGGCGGGAAGCTTTAAAATCCGGAACATCTCCTCCGCGGCCAAACGCTCCGGGTTAAGCGCCATAGAGATATCCAGCTGTTGGCACATAAAGCCCAGACTCCGGTTATTATACTCCGGATTCCGGATCCGGGCAATGGTGTGGGGTACACCCATTTTTTTGGCCAGGAAGCAGCTAAGCATATTAAATTCATCCGATCCGGTAACCGCCACAAATAGCTGGGCCTTGTCCACATCGGCCTCCTCTAAGGTTGCGCAGTCGTTTCCGTTGCCGCAGACCCCAATTACATCATATACATTGGTGACCTGCGCCAAGGCGTCAGGATCGTCGTCAATGGCTACCAGATCATGTCCCTCGGAAACCAAGGAGGAAAGGATGGTCCGTCCAATTTTTCCGCACCCAACGACAATAATCTTCATTTGGCATTCCTCTGAAACTCATTTTTTGGCGGCGCTGCGGCATCCCCACAGCTTCATGCGCGCTACTTTGCATTATACTACAGGAAAGTTGACATTTCCACAGTTTTTTTGCAGAACTTAAAAATCTGTGAAGCAACCGAAGGACGCCTCGCCTCAAAGGTTTCCTTCTCCGGCACAAAACTTCTCCCGCACCTCTCGGAATACAGGGAGGCTCCTTTGAATCTGTTCATAGCTGACGCAGTAGCACAGCCGGAAATAGCCAGGACAGCCAAAACCGTCCCCCGGCACCACCAGAAGATTTTTCTTCTTTGCCGCCTGAGAGAACGCCTCCGCATCTCCGCCAGGCGCCTTGACAAACAGGTAAAACGCCCCGTCCGGCGGCGCAACTGTATAGCCGCAGGCCGTTAGCCCCTCCAGCAACGCCCGGCGGTTCCGGTCATAGGCCGCCAGGTCCGGCCGCAGGGAGGCGCACCGGGCGATCACCTTTTGCCACAGCGAGGGAGCGCACACATGGCCACACATCCGAGCGGCTCCGGCAATGGCCGCATACAGTGCCTGGCTGTCCGCCGCCTGGGCCGGTACGTAGACATAGCCGATCCGCTCTCCCGGCAGGGATAGGGACTTGGAATAGGAATAACACACAATGGTATTGGGATAGATGGTAGGCACAAAAGGCACTTCTGCCTCCCCATAGACTAGTTCCCGATATGGCTCGTCGGCAATCAGATAGATGGGGTGCCCCACCTGCGCAGATTTTCGTTTCAACAGCGCCGCCAGCGCCTGCAAAGTCTGCCGGGTATATACCGCGCCGGAGGGGTTGTTGGGTGAGTTGATGAGCACGGCCTGGGTATGGACGTTGAGCATCGGCTCCACCGCCTCCGGCCGGATCTGAAATGCCGGCAAATCCGGGGGAACCGCACGAAACCGCAAGCCGTTTTCCTGGGCGAACACGGAATACTCCGGAAAATAGGGCGCTACCGTCAAAAGCTCCCCCTCCGGCGCTGCCAGCGCCCGTAGCACCGACACCAGAGCGGGTGCCGCGCCACTGACCAGAAACAGCTCCTGGGGCGAAACACCGGCGTCAAACCGGGTGTTAAGATCTTCGGCAATGGCTCGCCGGGTCTCCAGATCCCCAGCGGCGGTGGTATAGCCATGGAGCTGTAAACTGTCCATCTGCTCTAGCACATCCCGTACCGCCTGATTCACCTCCGGCGGCGCCGGAATGGAAGGGTTCCCCAGACTAAAATCATACACATTTTCCCGGCCTACCACAGCGGCCTGGCGGCAACCATATTCAAAGAGCTCCCGGATACAGGAGCGGTTGGCCCCCAGGGCATAGGCCTGCGCGTTATACATGTGAATTCCTCCCTACAGACATTTTCCGTCTTTGTTGCATTATTTTTTATTGGGAGTAAATTTTTTCCCAAAATAGGTTTATTCTTCCAAATGGCTGGCCATACTAAGCCTCGGAGGTGCTTGAAATGAGCGACAACAAAAATACCGGTCGCGGCTTCAACGGGAAGGGCTACTACATAGCCCTGATCCTATGCGCGGCCGCCATCGGGATCTCTGGCTATCTGTACTACCGAAACCAAACCGCAAAGGACTCTTTGCAGACCACCGCGCCGGTCACCGCCGGCTCCAATGTCCCCCGCAAGGATGATGTGGCGGTAATTGCCACACGCCCCGCCACACCTAGCACAGAAACCACTGCGCCTAGCACAGAAACCACTGCGCCGGCCACCACGGAACCAATTAAAACCGGACTTCCTTTGGAAGGTAATACTGTGGCAGCCTACGCTATGGACGCGCTGAGCTACAATGAAACCACCCGGGATTGGCGCGTGCACAACGGCATTGACATCGCCGCAGAGGCCGGGACAGAGGTCTGCGCTGCCGCCGACGGGGTGGTATACACCACCTACGAAGACGAGAGCATGGGTACTACCGTGGTAATCCGCCACCAGGATGGCTACACCACCAAGTATTCCAGCCTGGATGCAGATCTAGCCGTCTCCGCCGGAGATGAAGTATCTCTGGGTCAGGCGATCGGCTGTATCGGGGAAACGGCACTGATGGAATCGGCCCTTGGGCCCCATCTTCACTTCTCCGTTACCTGCAACGACGTGCCCATGGATCCAGCGGAGTTCCTGGAATTGGGCTAACAATCAGCACTTTTCTTGTTTCTTTCCTCTTTTTAGGGGCATCCCCAGGTGGGGATGCCCCCAACTTGTCGAAATGCCTTGCAGCGTTCGCCGCCCGCAGGCGGCGAAGAAAGTTAAATCATTTTCTGCCGCGACATGTGCGTGGCAGAAAATATTTTTCAGACTGCAAGTGCGGCAGTTTTGCGCGGCGCAGACTGCGGCTCTTTTGCCCCAAAACCCCTTTGGGGTTTGGGGGCAGTCTGAATCGTCTTTATGGAACGCAAAGGGCGGGCCTTGCCCCCCTTCACACTTCCCCCGCTACGCAAAAACCGGGTAAAAGTACCTTTATTGACAGTCCGGGGCATCCCCGCCTGGGGATGCCCCACAAGTGTACCTATCGGCAAGAGGCGGTACTTGCAATCGGCACTTTATGCCTCATAGATCGCCTTGCAGGCCAGCATGGTCATATAGCAGTCCAGCTTACTGACCAGCTCCATAGGCGCGTGCATACACAGCACCGGCACGCCCGCGTCCACCGTGACTATATTCCGGTTGGCCATATAAGCGGCTACGGTGCCGCCGCCACCCTGATCGACTTTACCAAGGGTGGCAAGCTGCCACTGAACACCAGCCTTGTCCAAAGTGGTGCGGACATGGCCCATGGCCTCGGCGGAGGCATCGGAAGCGCCGCCTTTGCCTTTGGAACCGGTATATTTCAAAATTGCCACACCGTAGTTGAGCTGGCTGTTGTTCCGCTTGTCGCAGGTTTCAGGGAAATTGGGGTCATAAGCATTGGATACATCTGCGGACAGGCAGAAGGACGCCTCCAGACACCGGTTCAGGCTGACGCCCTGGGCGTCGCACAGATCCTGCATAAACGTCTCAAAATAGTGGCTCTGCATGCCGGAAATGCCGACGGAGCCAATCTCCTCCTTGTCCGCCAGAATGCACACCGCCGTATGGGTGGGGATGCCCAGCTCCATCAGCGGCGCCAGCTCCGCGTAGGCGCAGACCCGGTCGTCGTGGCCATAGGCGCCAAGCAAGCTCCGGTCCAGACCGACCTCCCGGCACTTTCCGGCAGGCACCACAGTCAGCTCAGCAGAGTGGAAGTCGTCCTCCACCATACCGTATTTTTCATGGAGCAGGGACATGATATGAAGCTTTACCAGATCGCTACCCTCGCCGGTCAGCGGTTCGCTGCCCAGAATCACATTGAGCTGTTCCCCAACAATGCCCTCCGCCAGGGGCTTTTTCATCTGGTCGGCGGACAGGTGAATCAGCAGATCCGACACGCAAAAAACCGGATCGTTTTCATCCTCTCCAATGGTCACTGTGACCATGCTACCGTCCTTCCGGTACACCACGCCATGCAGCGCCAGAGGAATCGTTACCCACTGGTATTTTTTAATTCCGCCATAGTAGTGGGTCTTGCAATAGGCCAGCTCGGAATCCTCGTATAACGGATTGGGCTTCAAATCCATCCGCGGAGAGTCCACGTGGGCAGCGCAGATGTTGGCGCCGGAGGCCAGAGATTCCTTGCCAATCACTGCCAACACAATGCTCTTGTTTCGATTGTTGTGATACACCTTGTCCCCAGGCTTTAGCTCCATACCGGGCTTTAGCTCCTGGAATCCATGGGCCTTGGCATGTTCTACCGCCCAGGCGGTGGCCTCCCGCTCCGTCTTGGCGGCGTCAATAAATTTCCGATAGCCCAGGCAGTATTCTTCCATCTGCTGCCGCTGGACTTCGCTCAGGGTCGCGTAGCCATTCTTGGGAGAAGACAGCAGCGCTGCCTTTTGTTCCTCAATTGTCATCGTCAAATATGCTCCTTTCTGACGCATTTATTCTCATTATACCAATTCTTTGAAAAAATACAAGGCATTTCTTTTGAAATTGCGCCAGGCTTCCCTCATTGCGCAATACATAATCACACTGAGCCTCAAACTCCTGATCCTGGGGCTGGGCGTCAATCCGGGCGGCGGCGTAGGCGTCTGAAATCCCCTCCCGGGCCATCAGCCTACGAATTCGATCCTGCCGGGGCGCCGTCACTGCCACGGTAATGTCGCACAATTCCGCCAGGCCGCCTTCCAATAGACCAATGGCGTCGATTGCCGCCAGCGGCGGACGGCTCTCCAGCCGCCGCTGTACCTCTTTTTTTACCGCGGCGTGGGTGATGGCGTTTAGCGCCGACAGCGCCTGGGGATCCGCAAAAACAATTGCCCCCAGCTTTTTCCGCTGTAGCGTTCCCTCCTGCACCACGCCGGGAAACCGGGCGGCAATGCGGGATAGCAACTCGTTGTCCTGACGCAGCAGATCATGGTAAATCCCGTCGCAGTCCAGCACCATGGCCCCCTGGTCTGCCAGAAGCCTCAGCAGGGTGGTCTTTCCACTGCCGCTACCGCCTGTAATGCCCAGAATCATGTGTCCGCCTCCGGGTCGATGATCTGAAATGCCGCCGCCTTTTTCAGCCGGTTCTCCACCGCATAGGCCACGCCGCCGCCCTGGGGGCAACGGGCAAAGACCCGGTTCACCGATGGATCGTCCAGCTGCCGCAGCGCCGCGAAAAGCCCTGCCGACAACGTGGCCGCGTCGTCCTCCCGGCCATAGGCCAAGGGCGCGCAGTTCTCATACAGAGGAAGTTCCTCCGCAAAGCAAAGGACCCGGTCTCCGGGGGCAAAGTGGGCATGGATGTAAGAGGCCGCCTGGCTTCGCGTGCCGGAGACAATCAGCACCTGACACTGGGGCGCATAGTGCCGGTATTTCATCCCAGGGGCTTTGACCACCGCATCCTGGTCGATGGGCGCCACCACCGCCCGGTCCACCGCCAGCTCCCCCAGCACCGCTTTCAGCTGCTCCGGGGTGACGCCACCGGGGCGGAGCAGCCGGGGCGGCTGCTCTGTCAAATCCACAATGGTGGACTCCACTCCAACCCGGCATGGCCCCCCGTCCACCACCGCCGCTATCCTGCCGTCGTGGTCGTGCAGCACATGCGCCGCCGTGGTGGTGGAGGGTTTCCCAGACAGATTGGCCGAGGGGGCGGCAATGGGCACCCCCGCCAGACGGATAATCTCCCGGGTTGCGGCGCAGTCGGGACAGCGCACCGCCACGGTGGACAGCCCGGCGGTGGTGCGCCTGGGCACCAGATCCCGGGCGGGCAGCACCATGGTCAGCGGCCCAGGCCAAAACCGCTCCGCCAACCGATAGGCCGCCTGGGGCACATCGTGGCAGAAAAGGGCAATCTGCTCCGCGCCGGTGACATGGAGAATCAGCGGATTGTCCTGGGGCCGGCCCTTTACCTGAAAAATCTTCGCCACCGCCGCTTCATTCAGTCCATCGGCCCCCAGGCCATAGACCGTCTCTGTGGGGATCGCCACCAATTCCCCCTTCCGGATCAGCTCCGCTGCAATGGCCGGGGCGGCGGGATCCTCCGCCGATAGCCGCATGGTATGCATCTCGGCCCCCCCTCTCACTGCTGCTGGCTTTTCAGCCGCTCTGCCTGGTCGGCGGTGGCCAAAGCGTCGATGATTTCATCCAGAGCGCCGTCCATAACCGCGTCAATTTTATACAGCGTCAGCCCCACCCGGTGGTCGGTAACCCGGCCCTGGGGGAAATTGTAGGTACGAATCCGCTCGTTGCGCATTCCCGTACCCACCTGGCTGCGGCGCATTCCGGTCACCTGGGAGGAAATCCGGGCCTGCTCGATCTCATAGAGCTTGGAGGCCAGCATACGCATACATTTTTCCCGGTTTTGCACCTGACTGCGCTCCTCCTGGCAGGCCACAACAATTCCACTGGGCTTGTGAATCAACCGGACGGCCGAGCTGGTCTTGTTGATGTGCTGACCGCCCGCGCCGGAGGAGCGGAAGACCTGCATCTCAACGTCCTCCGGCCGGATTTCCACGTCCACTTCCTCCATCTCCGGCAGCACCGCCACCGTGGCGGTGGAGGTATGCACCCGGCCGCCGGACTCGGTCTCCGGCACCCGCTGCACCCGATGGACGCCGGACTCATATTTTAACCGAGAGTATGCTCCCCGACCGTTGACGATAAAATCTGCTTCCTTTACCCCACCCAGTTCGGTTTCACTATAATTCATCAATTCAATGGACCAGCCCTTGGCTGCGGCGTACATGGAATACATCCGAAACAGGCTGTGGGCAAACAGGGCGCTTTCCTCCCCGCCTACCCCGCCACGGATCTCCATCAGCACACTCTTGCCATCGTTGGGATCCTTCGGCAGAAGCAGCACCTGCAACTGGCGGAACAACTGTTCTTTCCGGTCCCGGGCCTCTTGAAAGGTTTGTTGACAGAATTCTTTCAACTCCGGATCTCCCATCAGTTCCCGGGCCTCTTCCATCTCCCGGTCCGCCGCCAGATAGGCCCGGTAGGCCTCTACCACCGGCTCCAGGTCATTTTTTTCCCGCAACAGTGCCGCCGCCTTTTTGGGATCGGCATAAAAGTCAGGCTGCTCCGATTTGGCGCTCAGCTCTTCGTAGCGGTTTTCCACCGCCTGCAATTTTTCCAGCATATTCTCGCTCCTAATGGTTCCAATTTCCAGTATTGTACCAGCTTTTCAGGGAAAAGTAAAGCTGCTGATGGGTCGGTAGCAATTGATCCGGCAGCTCGCAACATCGGTCAGGGCCTGGGTCTGTAGCAGTCGCTGGGCACCCTCCGGACCAATGCGGTAGGCGTGGGGCGTCATCATCAAAAGATTTTGCACCTGCTGGCCCTCCACTGTAAAAGAAAAACGAACCGGTCTACTTTCCAGTAGCTGGAAACCGGGTACTGCCGGAATGATCTGTTTGGGCTTGTGCAGCAGTTGGGGATAGATTATGGACTTTAATCCCAGCAGATGATCCTCCTGGGCCAGAACCTGAAGAAAAAGTCCCTCTGGCCTAAGTACCCGGTGAAATTCTTCGGGCACCGTCAGAGCAAATAAACTCATCACGGTACCAATCGTGCGCTCCTCCACCGGCAAATGGGATGCCGTCGCGCAGATCCACGCCGGTCCTTTATAGGTTCCGGCGGCGCAGCGAACCGCCTCCCGGGAGATATCCAAGCCGATCAGGGGCTGTCTGAGCACCTTTTCCACCTGGACGCTGTAATAGCCCTCGCCGCAGCCCACATCTAAAATAGGTCCCGCCGGGGCGTATTGCTCCGCCAAGCCGCACAGCGCCTTGGCGATAGGCGCATAGAAACCGGCCTGCAAAAAGGCCCGCCGGGCCAGAATTTGTTCTCGTGTATCGCCGGGATTTTTGGAGTGCTTCTGCTGCACAGGCAGCAGATTTAAATAGCCCTGCCGGGCAATGTCGAAGCAGTGATTGGCTTCGCAGCGGTAGAAACCCTCCCGCCGCTCCAGCTGGGCCCCACACACGGGACAGCGCAATTTCATATGGCAAACCCTCTTTTGAACATACTGCCCCCTGGGCAAAATTTTGATACCAGGAAGTGATTGCCTTGCGGCGTTTCTTGTCGTTTTTTTTCTTTCTTATTGTGCTCTGTGTCCCTGTCGAAGCTACGTCCCCGGCGGTAGCGCTGACCTTTGACGACGGACCCTCGGGTAGATTTACAGAGCGGCTATTAGACGGCTTACAAGAGCGGCAGGTTAACGCCACATTCTTCCTATGCGGCTACCGGTTGGAACAATATCCCAATCTGGCGAAACGAATGGTGGACGAGGGCCACGAAATCGGCCTACATGGCTATACCCATCACGACATGGCCTCCATGGGCCAGGCACAGCTAAGCCAGGAACTTTCGGACACCATGGCCCTACTGCCGGACAACGCCAATATCCACTTGCTCCGGCCCCCTGGAGGAAAAACAACCGACCGGGTAGCCCAAGCCGCCGCCAACTGCGGCGTGGCCATTATCACCTGGTCTGTGGATCCCAAGGATTGGGCCACGAAAGACTCCCAAACCGTAACCAAGGCAGTGGTAGACCGGGCACAGGATGGAGACATCATCCTGCTTCACGATATGTCGGACAGCTCTGTAGACGCGGCGCTGGCCATTGTAGATCTATTGCGCCAACAGGGATACACCTTTTGTACCGTGTCCCAGCTGGCCCTGCGCCAGGGAAAAGAACTTTCTCCCGGCAGCTGCTATAGCCGTTTGTCTCCTTAAAAAGCAAATGATTATAATTTGAAATAGTATAGCATATTTTTTCCAAATTTACCAGTCCCATTGCCTTGTTGATTGAAAAAGAGAAAGGCATTGCAGTCTTAAATTCACCTCCGCTGGAGCAGAGCTTTCAGCGGAGGCCGCTTTGGTTTTGTCAAAATATCCAAAACGAAGAATCTGAATTTGTAATATTGTATAAAGTTGTAAAAACCCCATTGACAATCACATAACCATGTGATAATATTATTTCACCACAAATCATGGAGGTGTGATATATGAAATGGACCATTCCAGGAACCGTCCTGGAAGCCAACCGGGAGGATGCGCAGGCCGTGGAGGCTCTGTTCTCCCCCATGTTTCTGGCCGGTGGAATTGTTCTAAGCCAGGTTGCAAATTTAACCGGCCTAGAACCCCATACCGTACAGAATTGGATTAAGCGGGGATTTCTGCCACCGCCCCAGCGAAAGCGGTACACCCTTCGGCAACTGTGCCGGATTGTGAACATCAACATGCTCAAAAGCGCCCTGCCTATGGAGAAGATTTGCAGCATGTTGGGCTATATCAACGGCCAGTTGGACGACGAAAGCGACGATACCATTGACGATTCCGTTCTGTATTTCGCATTCGTCAGGGTGGCGGCAAAAGCCAGCGGCAATCTGATGGATTCTCCCCAGGCCCGGGATCAGTTGATTGCCGATAGTCTGGCAGATTACCAAGAGCCAGTTCCCGGCGCGAAAGCGCGTGTAGAACAGGTGATCCGAATTATGTTGATCGCCTGGTCCTCCGCACAGCTCCGGCGAGAAGCAGAAGTCCTTTTGGATGAACTGGAAATCTAAGCAAAAACAAACTTAATTACAAAAAAGGAGAATGCAACATGAATGAAAATGGTACATACCACTTTGGTCCTGAAAATGGGAACCCGCCCCAAGGCGGCTTCGGCTTTGGGAAAAAGCCTAGCGGGTTTCCCAGCTGGAAAAAAATCCGCAATATAATTTTGGCTGTCGCCGCTGCTTTGATCGTGGTGATCGCCGGCTCGACCTGTTTTTACACCGTGGACGACAAGCAGCAAGCGGTGGTAACCACCTTTGGTAAGGTGACCGACGTGACCGACGCCGGTGTACACTTCCGGCTACCCTTTGGCATCCAGCAGGTGCACAAGGTGGATGTGAACGTCTACCAAAAGATCGAGCTAGGCTACCGCACCGAGGGCAACGAACTGGTTACGGAAGAGAGCACCATGATTACCGGCGATTACAACATCGTCAATGTGGAGTTCTTTGTGGAGTATAAGGTCTCCGATCCCAAGCAATATCTGTTTTCCTCCAATGACCCCCAGAGCATCCTGCGCAATCTGATCCAGAGCCAGATCCGCAACGTGGTCGGCTCCACCACCGTGGACGCCGTGTTGACCGATGGCAAGGAAAGCGTCCAGATGCGGGTAAAGGAGCTGGTGACCGAGATTTTGTCGGAATATAACATCGGCCTGACACTGGTGGATGTGAAGATTCAGGACTCCGAACCGCCCACCCAGGAGGTCATCGAGGCTTTCAAGGCAGTGGAGACTGCCAAGCAGCAGGCGGAAACCGTGGTCAATGACGCCAAGGCCTACCAAAACGCCCAGCTACCCGATGCCAAGGCCCAGGCCGACAAGCTGATCCAGAACGCCGAATATCTGAAGCAGAACCGGATCAACGAGGCGGTAGAGCAGGTGGCCATGTTCCAAGCCATGTATGAGCAATACGCTCTGAACCCCCAGATCACCCGCTCCCGGATGTATTACGAGGCGATTTCTCAGATCCTGCCCGACGTCAAACTGTTCATCAACACCTCCACCGGCGAAGACAATGTGCAAATGATTTTGCCCCTGGAGCAATTCGTGGAGGGACAGACCGTTCAACCTACGCAGCCCACAGAAGGAGGGAACTAAAATACCATGAAAAAGACAATTATCATCACCGTCGTTGTTTTACTGCTTGTGATCTGCCTCGCAGGTTCCATATTCACGGTTCGGGAGGATCAATATGCCTGCACCGTCCGGTTTTCCAAGATTATCAGCACCACCAGCCAGCCGGGACTGCACTTCAAGGTTCCCTTTGTGGACTCGGTGAAGTACTTCTCCAAGGCTAACATGCTCTACGACATTCCCCCGTCTGAAGTGCTGACCTCGGATAAGCAGAATATGACGGTAGACTGCTATGTGCTCTGGCACATCACTGATCCGCTCCGTTTTTACCAGACCCTTGGTTCCACCGCAGTGGCGGAGCAGCGGCTGGACGCGCTGACCTATAACGCACTGAAAAACATCATGGGCACCCTGGCCCAGGCGGATATCATCAACATGGATGACGCCTCCGGCCGGAACGATATCTACGCCGGCATCGCAACCAATGTGAATTCCCTGACCCAGACCTATGGCATCAATGTGCTGGATGTGAAGATCAAGCGGTTTGATCTGCCGGAGTCCAACGAGAACGCCGTATATGCCCGGATGATCTCC
>CAOJND010000045.1 GCA_948439445.1 uncultured Eubacteriales bacterium
ATATAATGTCAAGCGTACTTTGCAAAAATTTTGAAGGGAGGTTGCCTACGCGGCGATTTTCCGTGAGGGTTATGATGGACGATAGCGGATTCGTTGCCGGATCTCTTGGCCGGGCGCCTCCGGGCGGTCCACCCGGCAAAGACCGTATAGATCGGAACAGCGTTGCTCCACTGTCCACCAGGAGGATTCTACAGGCTGGCCCACATGATAAAACGTGCCGGTTTCTCTGGCCCTGCGCAGCACGGATCTTCCCCGGTCGTTCAGTGCCAATACCCGGCAGTAGGGAGCGGGGGTTTGCAAATCCGTATGGGTCAGCCCCAGCCAAGCGCACAGAAGCATCCGATTCAACCGGGTGCGGGTATAACGCTTGGATTTTACCGCCTCTAAAATGGATGTAACGTCCGGTTGCTGGCGGCATTGGTGCATAAACCGGCGCCAAAGCCCTTCGGAGCCGAAGGGTAGCGCCTGAAATTCTGCCTCTGCCATGGTGCGAAGCCTTCCGAGAATTGCCCGTTCTCCGGCGGCTATGGTGTGAATGGGAGCATTTTCCAGCCAGGGCCAAACCACCTGGGGCACATAGGACCGCCAATCCTGGCCGGTTCGCATCAGCGCCCGCAGTGCGGTGGCCGACGGCTCCAGCGGATCCGGCGCTTGGGCATGATAGTCCCCGTGGCGCTGGATGGGGATCAGCTCCATGGAATATCCCAGGGTAGTCATGGCCTTGCAGTACTCCACTCCCAGAATATTGTTGGGCTGGGTTAAAAGGACGCTGTCAACGCCCATGGACTCCAGCGCGGCCTGCCTTGCGGCAGGGAAGGACAGGCCCCGGGCCAGGGGGGCTTGGAGAGCCTGGGAGAATTCCTTGGTCAACAGGACGCTGGCGGTGCGGTGGAATTGCACCGGGTCGGCAAGCTCCGCGCCGAAGCTGAGCGCGTGGCAAAACGGCCCTAAAATCCCAACGGCGCCGGCGGCGAAGCCCTCCGCCGAGGATAGCGCGCTGGAGATTGGCAGTTCCAGCACCAGATCCGCGCCCATTTCCAAGGCGGCCGCTGCCCGATATTGCTTATGCACCAGGGCAGGCTCTCCCCGCTGGACGAACAGGCCGCTCATGATGCAGACTATCACGGCGTCCGGACCCTCCCGCTGCCGCAGAATTTGGATCTGTCTGGCGTGACCAAGATGGGGCGGGTTGTATTCGCACACAATGCCGATTATTTTCAAAAAAACCACCTCAAAATGAAAAAAATCGAAAAACCCTCTTGTGAAATGGGATGAAATGGTATAAAATGTTGATATTATCTTAGCACACATTTCACAAAAAGAAAACAATTTTATTAGGAGGCATTTTCTCATGAATGTTTTGGTTATCAACGCGGGCAGCTCTTCGCTGAAGTATCAGCTGATGGACCCGCAGACCGGCGCGGTAGCGGCCAAGGGCCTGTGCGAGCGCATCGGCATTGACGGCCGCCTGACCCATAAGGTCAGAGGCAATAAGGTTGTAAAGGACATCCCCATGCCCACCCATTCCGAGGCCATTACGGCTGTTCTGGACATCCTGGTAGACCCGGAGCACGGTGTAATTCACTCCACGGATGAGATTGACGCGGTTGGCCATCGGGTGCTCCATGGCGGCATGAAGTTCTCCGCTTCCTGCATCATTGACGACGCCTGCATCCAGGCCATTGAGGACTGCATTCCCCTGGGCCCCCTGCACAATCCGGCGAACCTGATGGGCATTCGCGCCTGCCAGGCGGTGATGCCCACCAAGCCCCAGGTGGCGGTGTTCGATACCGCATTCCACATGACCATGCCGCCCAAGGCCTACCGGTATGCCATTCCCAAGAGCTACTATGAGAATGACGATATCCGTCGTTATGGCTTCCACGGCACCAGCCACAAGTATATCACCCGCCGGGCCATCGAGCTGATGGGCCGCTCGGATATTAAGATTATCAACTGCCACCTGGGCAACGGTTCTTCCCTGTCCGCCGTGAAGGATGGCAAGTGCCAGGATACCTCCATGGGCCTGTCCCCCCTGGCTGGCGTGTGCATGGGCACCCGTTCCGGCGATATTGACCCCACGGTCTGCCAGTTTATCATGAATAAGTACGGCATTTCTGTGGATGAAATGCTGAACATCCTGAACAAGAAGTCCGGTGTGCTGGCCCTGTCCGGCGTATCCTCGGACTTCCGGGACATCGAGGACGCCGCCGCCCAGGGCAACGAGGATGCGATTCTGGCCCTGGACAAGTTTGCCTATGAGGTGCGCAAGTATGTAGGCGCCTATGCGGCGGCTCTGGGTGGCTGCGACTGCCTGGTATTTACCGCCGGTGTAGGCGAGAACGGGCCGGACACCCGGGCAAAGATCTGTGAGGGCCTGGAATATATGGGCGTGAAGCTGGACCCGGAGAAGAACAAGGTCCGGGGCGAGGAGGTTCGGATTTCCGCCGACGATTCCAAGGTGCAGGTCTGGGTCATCCCCACCAACGAGGAACTGATGATTGCCCAGGACACCATGGAGCTGGTCAACGCCGCGAAATAAGCGATCTCTAAATGGGGCGGGTTTCCCGCCCCATTTGCCACATAGAGAGAAAGGGGCTGACCCCGGATGTTAACACGGTTATATGGACTTGTCTGCACCGTTGCCGTCACGGAACCAACGAAGAGTGCGGAAGAGATGGCGGCTG
Source organism: uncultured Eubacteriales bacterium (assembly GCA_948439445.1). GTDB lineage: Bacteria > Bacillota > Clostridia > Oscillospirales > Oscillospiraceae > Faecousia. The sequence continues at coordinate 2,688 of CAOJND010000045.1, forward strand.
ATGTCATAAATAAAACTACAGGAATTCCAATTCTTACTAAATATGGGATTGGAGTCGTAATTTTAGGGTTTGTTTTGTGGCTTATCTGGCGCTATTGGCTTGATCCGTGGCTAAAGGACCGATATCCGAAATATAAAACTTGGCGCGAACGAAAGAAGATTCGTTTTGAAGGAGTTATCAAGGAAAAATCCGAGGCGCTAAAGCAGGAAATCCAGCAAGGCGAAAAGAAAGACGTGCAAATCGTCCAGCCGCTGCTCTACCGCAATCGGAAAGCCAAATTCTGTGGCCGAAACGACGACCTAACATATCTGGAAGATTTCTGCAAAAGCAAAGAACGGTTTTTGTGGAGCGCTGTCCTGGGTGCTGGCGGTTCTGGAAAAAGCCGCCTGGCCTATGAATTTGCCGCTGAGGTTTTGACGAAGAATCGTCTCGAACGGGACTGGTTGGTCTATTTTTTGCACCGGGAGGATTTGTCAAAGCTCACGGCCTTTGGGGATCTCTCCTGCCGAAAAAATGTGCTACTGATTGTGGATTACATCACAGGCAGTGCTGAATCACTTTCCACCTGGATTAAAAAGGTTGTCTCGCCCTGGTGCAAAAAGAGAGGAAAAAAGCTCCGGCTGCTGCTGTTGGAGCGGGAGATACCAGATCGAAACAATCCCTCTCAATCTCTCTGGTTCAAGCATTTCTGCGTTTGGCAAAATGTGCTGTACCAAAATGAATTTTTGGAGCTGCAACCTTTGTCCGTGGAGCAGGCGCTGCTGCCCATTGCTGAGAGCTATTTGGGCAGGGACCTTACCCCTAGCGAAAAAGAAACATTTAAACAGGCGATGGAACGAATTGACCCCAGGCTGCAGCGGCCCCTGTTCGCCCAGTGTATTGCAAAGGCCATTTCAGAAAATAAACCCATAGAAAATCAGACCGACGTACTCCATTATGCCCTGGAGCAGGAGCAAGATCGATGGAATCAGCTAGCTGAGAAAAAGTCTGAGCAACTAAAGCGGTTACTGTGCTTTGCCACCCTGTGCGGTGGGGTGGAGGATCCTCCACCCAAGCTGTTAACAAAAGATTGGAACACTTTTGGCGATCAGGTTTTACCTATCTTCCACAGCGTAAACGCCGGAGGCAGCCGCCAAGAGCAGGAGATGTTGCACCCCCTGGAACCAGACCTGCTGGGCGAATACTTTGTCCTGGATACCCTAAGAAATCTAACGCAACCCAAGCGGAAACGGTGGATGCAAGCCGCCTGGGACTATAATCCGAAAGGTACATACGATTTCCTACTGCGGTTTGCGGCAGATTATCCAGAGGAGGACGCTCTGCTGATTCAGCCGGAAGGCGAGCAGGTGCTAAAACATTTTGCAGATATACTCTTTACTTGTATCAAAGGCGATGTAACACTAAATAGAAAACGTGAAATTGCAGCACGATTAGAGCAGTTGCATGACCAGAGCGGGATCAATGAGATTGCGTTTTATTATTGCATGAGCGTGCTTGGACTAAACGGCAAAGGGGGTGTGTCCCTAGCAGAAGAGCGTAGTGTGGTTCAGCGACTGCATGAGCGAAGTGGGCACTTGGCAGTAGTCACGTGGTACGCACTTTCCTTATCTGGTCTAAGCCGCAGAGAACCCTCTCTAGTGGAAAGGTGTAATGTAATAGATCAGCTTAGACAGCTACATGAGCAAGCGGAAAACTCACTAATCACATTTTTTTACGAAAGCAGCTTAGATAACTTGAGCTACGCTGGATCTTCGATAGCGAAAAAGCGCTGTGTGATTAAGCAATTGAGGCAACTGCACGAGCAGTGCAGGAATCCGACGGTTACGGTAGCATATGCCATGAACTTGTGTCACCTGAGCTATGCTGACATCTCTTTAGTCGAAAAGCGTAACATAATCCTACAAATAAAACAACTGCACGAGCAGAGTAGGAACTCGATGGTTACAGAGTGGTATGCAAAGAGCCTAGCGTTTCTGAGTAGAGAGGATTTGCCGCTGAATGAAAAATGTGACTTGATAGGGCAATTGCGGGATCTTCACGAAAAAAACGAGGCCCCAGAATTTATAGTGGCGTATGCTATAGCGCTTTTTGGGCAAGTTGATGCTGAATTTTTGTTAGCGGAAAAGCGTGGTCTGGTAGAGAAATTGCAGCAACTACACAAGGAGAACACGAGCATAATAGAAAAGTGTAGTCGGTTAGAAAGTCTGTCATATTACGAGGACGTCAAGTATAATATGGTTGCTAATAAGTATAATATAGTTGCTGAAACATATGCCCTAGGCCTGGTAGTGCTGATCACCAACGAACCCGCTCTGAAGGAAAAGCAGGCGCTGGTTGACCGGTTGGAGCAATTGTGGAGACAGACAAAAAGCTCGTACATCAAAGAACTATGGGAAGAAGCTGCCTCCCTGCTGGAGTAGCCATCTTGCGTGAAGTGACCGCCCGAAAAACCCTGAAACAAAACATTGGAGGAATAAATTATGACTGCAAGCGAGCGTTTGTTGCGCTATGTGACCTTTGACACCCAATCCAAGGAGGAATCCGAAACCTGCCCCTCCACGGACAAGCAAAAAATCTTTGGGGCAGCCCTGGTAGAGGAAATGCTGGCCATGGGCATCCAGGACGCCTACATGGATAAGGACGGCTACATCTACGGTACCGTCCCCGGCGACCCCAGCCTGCCCACCATCGGCCTGATTGCCCATATGGACACCGCCCCCGATGCCTCCGGCGCCAACATCCAGGCCAAAATCCTCCCCTTTGACGGCTCCGATCTGTGCCTGAACCAGGAAAAGCAGATTTTCCTGCGGGAGCAGGACTACCCCATTCTGGCCAACAGCCGGGGTAAGCATCTGATCGTCACCGACGGCACTACCCTCCTGGGAGCAGACGACAAGGCCGGCATTGCCGAAATCCTCACCGCTGCCGAATACCTTCTAAATTCCAAGGAAAAGCACGCCACATTGCGCATCGGCTTTACCCCCGATGAGGAAATCGGCAGGGGCGCCGACCGGTTCAACCTCAAAGACTTCGGCGCGGATTATGCCTACACCGCCGACGGCGGCACCCTGGGGGAAATCGAGTATGAGAACTTTAACGGCGCTTCCGCCACAGTGGAGATTGCCGGCCTAAACATCCACCCCGGCTCCGCCAAAAATAAAATGGTCAATTCCCAGCTCATCGCCATGGAGTTCCAGAGTATGCTGCCGGTGCACCAGCGCCCGGAGGCTACGGAAGGCTATGAGGGCTTTGTTATGTTGCTCGCCATGGAAGGCCAGGTGGAGCATACCACCCTTCGCTACATTATTCGCGATCACGATCTGGAAAAGTTCCAGCAAAAAAAGGATCTTATGGCCGAAATCGCCGCTTTCCTAAACCGGAAATATGGGGAAGGAACGGTAAAGGCGACGATTCAGGATAGCTACTACAACATGCGCGAGAAGGTTGAACCTGTGATGTATGTGGTGGAGCGGGCCATGGCCGCCATGGAACGCGCCGGGATGACCCCGAGGGCTGTGCCCATCCGGGGCGGCACCGACGGTGCTCATCTATCTTACCAGGGGCTGCCCTGCCCCAACCTGTGTACCGGCGGCGAGAATTTCCATGGCCGCTTTGAGTTCATTCCTGTAGAGGACATGGAGCAGTGCACCCGGATGTTGATTGAAATTCTCACCGGTGTGAAGGTGTAATTTCTATATAAAAACCTGCCTGGAAATCCAAATTTCCAGGCAGGTTTTCACTTAAAATAAATTATTCTTCGAAGTCTGCTTCTTCTGCGACAGGCTCTCCCTCAGGAATCTCCACAGCGGGTGCCGCTTCCTCCTCTACGGGCGTATCTGCCTCTTCTGCAGGAGTCTCTTCCACAGGAGCTTCCGCTTCCACGTCAGCGGGCGCCTGCGCCGGGACCTCTACCTCGGCGGCAGGAGCTTCATACACCACGCTGCTGGGGGCACAATGCTCCCCGCAGCAGGGGCACAGCCGTTTTGCCAATGCCACCAGCTTATCGCCGTATTTGGCGATGGCGTAAATTGTAGCGCCAATGGCCACCAGAGCAGCGGTGACTTTCAAAAATGAGTCGATTGTTTTCATAGAGCAATCCCTCCAAAAGGTTTAATCATGATTAAGTATAACCAAACTTTTCCGAAAAAGCAACAACTTTTTCTTACCAGTGTTTTTTACAAATAGCCGTACATTCCCTGGATGCTGACCTCTCCGGAACCGACGGTCTCGACTTGCCCGGGCGTAAACTCCACCAGAAGCGCCCCGTCTGCGTCCACGCCAACGGCCTGCCCGTGGCGTAGGACCTCCCCCCGCACCAGGCTGATTTGCCGGCCAATGGTGATACAGTCCGACCGGTATTGCTCCATAATCGCCGCCTTTTCCGTGAGCATGGTACGCTCCATCCGTTCAAGCGCCCGGATCATGGCGGCGGCCACCTGGTTCCGGTTCACAGGCCGCTCTATCATCATGGACAGGGAACCGGCTTTGTTCCGGATCTCCGGCGGAAAATCCTCTGGCGACTGGCAGCAGTTGATGCCGATGCCCACCACGGCATAGGTTACCTGGCCGATCTCCGCTTCCACACCAAGCTCCGTTAGAATCCCCGCCAGCTTCCGGCGGCGATATACCAGATCGTTGGTCCATTTGATTTCAGGGCGAAAACCCACGGCTTTCTCCACCGCATCGCACATGGCTACTGCCACAGCGCAGGTCAGATGCATCAGCGCCTGGGGGGCGCAGGAGGGCCGCAGCAGGGCGGACAGATATACGCCCATGCCGCTGGGGGAGGAGAAGTTTCTGCCCAGTCTGCCCCGGCCGCCGGTTTGGGTGTCAGCGATGAGCACGGTCCCGGCAGGCGCACCCTGGGCTGCCAATGCCTTAACTCTGGTATTGGTAGAATCCACCTGCTCCACAATCTGAACGGTGTCTTTCCAGGGACAATCCTCTAAAAGCGGTAACAGCTCCTGTAGACAGAGTCGGCTGGTGGCATGGGCCAGGCGATAACCCCGGTTGGTGGCAGACTCGATTACATAACCCTCTTGGCGCAGCTTTTCTACAGCTTTCCATACCGACGCCCGAGAGACGCCCAGGGTTTTACAAATGGCTTCCCCGGAGACATAGCCAGAAGCCTGCCGCAAAATGGAGAGAATTTGCTCTTTCATAAGGCCTCCTTAGGAAACGTGATGACCGAACGGCAGCTGTGAGATAAGAACTGCTGTGAAAATCACGACGCAGCCGGTGCCCTCCGCCAGAGTGAGCCGCTCACCGGCGATGAGGATCCCAAACAGCATAGCAAAGACAGATTCCAAACTCATGATCAGGGTACAGGCGGTGGGATCGGCGTTGCGTTGCCCCAAAACCTGTAGGGTATAGGCGATGCCGGAGGAAAAAATACCACAGTAGAGAATCGGTGCCCAGCAGTCCAAAATATCCGCCAAAACTGGCTGCTCAAATACCAGCATCAAAAGCAAACTAATCAGCCCGGTGGTCAAAAACTGGATGCATGAGAGCACAATGCCGTCACAACGGGGGGAGAAGTAATCCACCGCCAGAATATGGCAAGCGAAAGCCACGGCGCTGAGCAGCACCAACAGTTCTCCCAGCCGAAGAGCAGAGGCTCCAGGGCTGGACAGCAGATAAAAACCAGCCAGCCCCAATCCTGCGCAGCCCCATAGAATGGGCCGGACTTTTTTCCCCAGCAGCAGGCTAAGAATTGGGACGAAGACAAGATACAACGCGGTAATAAACCCGGCTTTTCCCGCGTCCACCTGTTTGTAAATACCAAATTGCTGTAAATTGGAGGCCAGAGCCAGGATGCAGCCGCAGCAGACGCCGCCGGTTACCGCTGTTTTATCGATGCGCGAGGGCACCTTTCCAGCGCCTGGCATACTCCACCGAAACAGAAGCGCTATTGGAATCAAAACCACACCGCCCAAAAGCATCCGAATGCCATTGTAAGTAAACGGCTGTAAGGTGGCGCCGGCCTTCTGCGCCACAAAAGCGGAGCCCCAGATGGCGGCGGCCACGAGTAACATAAAATTACTCTTTGCTTTTTTGCCCATTGCCATACCGTCAATCGATATCCTGAAGCACCTCTTCTGGAGGCTGGTCCAGAATCTCCGGATGGTGGAGCAGGCGCTTATAATGCTTAAAGAAGGCGGCGTAATAATAACCGTCTACAATCCGCTCGTCCATGGTAAATTTGAAATCGATGTACTTACGCGGCACCATGGTGCCGTCCTCTTGCAGCTCCAGCGTCCGGCGCTTGCAGCCGAAAGAGCCGAATACCGGCAGATTGCCGAAGTCATACAGGTGGTGGTAGATAGGCGGAATGCCCAGAGAACCCATGGAGGTGAAAAACAGCGAACCGTGGAAGGGGCTGACCTCCAGCAAAAATGCGGGCAGCAAACCAAAATAGTCCAGGGTTTTTAGCATCCAAACCGTAAATTTTAAGAACACGCCGGGGATCATGGTCAGCGCCTGGGCGGTACTGTCAAAACTGGAATCCAAGGGTGTGTTTTTGACATTTTCCACCTGGGCGTTCATTTTGCGGTACACCTCTTCGGCGGTATCCCGAGGAGACAGATGCACCTTGATCACCGTATCCGGTGCGTCGGCGGTCATTTCCTTTTTGATGGTCATGCAAAACTGGATATCCTCGCCTCTGGAGTATACCTTCTGTCCGGCCAGGAACCGGTTTAAGCTGGGATACCGGCACAGCGCTCTTGCGTAGCAGGCCAGCAGCACATGGGTCAGGCCAAAATTGGTCAATCCCTCCCGGCGCTTTTGCCGGACATAGCGCTCCAGATGGGTGATCTCAAAGGAATCGGCAAAATAGTTGGTAGAGCCGGTTCTGGAAACCATAATGTACGGAGAAGCCTGGGACATGGGGGGCAGGGTACGAATCCGGCGACCGTCGGGCCGGTCCCCCCAGGTGGCGTGATATTTCCCCACGGGGTGAATCCGAATGGCAAAGACCAAAATCATCAGCCCCAGGTGCAACAGAAGGTCCGGTAGCAGGATGACGGCTGCTGTCCAGTCGGCGCAGAGGATAATCTGTCGGTGCAAATACAGGATCACCGCTAGAGGACAGGCGAACAGTGGAAGCAAAAGCCAGCCCTGTTTTGTGTGCCCTGCCGTGATAAAGGTGTAGATCACGGCAAAGAACACCAGGGCGACCCAATACAGGATCACCACCATTCGACCGAAGCCGAAACCGTTCACAGAAAAGCCAAAATAGGCGGCAAGCATCCAGATGGGAATGGCGGTTTTGTAAAACCGCTCCTGCCCGTTTGACAGGGTGATGGACACAAAAAGCAGGGAAGCGAAGATAGGTAGGAGTATTTGGCTCCACAGATGGAAAGTGCCGCCTGTCCCTCTCATACAGGCAAGCACAATGCGGGCCACTACCGAGCTTCCCAAGCACAGGGCCATCGCCCAAGCCAGAAGATTTTTCCGGCTTACATAGAAACTGATTCGTTTATTCATAGCTTGTTCATTATATCAGATTCCAAAAGCTTTGGCAATGGGAAATGCTGAAGAATCTGACGGAAAATGACGCAACTACCTCGATAAAGACAATTTCTCAGCTTATCAAAAAGCTATACAGTGTTCACCGCCCGCAGGCGGCGACGCTTTTTGCGAAAACCCAAAAGGGTTTTTTTGGTAGTCTAGATTTGTATTCCCGTATGATTCAAAACGGCGCTTTCAGCGCAGTGCCTGACGCATGGCCGCGATGAAGCTGGGATCCGTACCGCAGCAGCCGCCTAGAAGCTTGGCGCCCATGGCGGCGCAGTCTGCCATCAGTCCGGCAAATTCAACGGCTTCCATGGGATATTCCGCAATACCTTTTGCATTTATGCTTGGCTCTCCTGCGTTGGGTTTACACATTAGAGGCCCTTGGACAAACCGGCGCAGCTTGCTTACCAAGGCTGGAGTTTGCGTGCCTGCGGCTACACAGTTAAACCCCACGGCGGCGGCGCCAGCTTGCTCCAACTCCCGGAGCACGGGGCCCGCTTCCATGCCGGAAAATAGAGAGCCGTCGTTTTGCATGGTGAAAGAATACAGTACCGCGCCCGCGCCCTCCAACTCTGCGGCGGTGAGAATTGCCTCCGCCTCCTGGGGGTATAATAAAGTTTCTCCCACCAGAAGATCCGCGCCACCGTCAATTAAACCGTGGATTTGACGGCGATACTGCTCCACCAGCGTCTCGAATTGCGCCGGATCCCAGCTGTCCAGATATCCGGATAGGGTAGCGATATCCCCGGCGATCCAACAGTCTGGCGCCGCTCTGCGGCTTAGGGCAACCAACTGGGCGTTAACGTCTTCTGTCCGCCCATCCAGACCCGCCCGCTTTAAGGCGACGCTCTGGGCCTGGAAGGTGGGAGCATATATAATCTGGCTTCCCGCTTGGGCATAGCGGCGCTGTAGGTCCAAGATTGCGTCGGGATGGGAGAGAATCCATTCCTCGGTGCAGCAGCCCCGGGGCATTCCCATCCGCATCAGATTGGAGCCAGTGGCGCCGTCGAGAAGAATGGGACCGTTTTGTAAAAGGGTGTGTAGAGCATCTCTGGTCAGCATGACGCGTTTCCTCCTGGGTGGATTTTCGCTTATGTTACCACAGCCCGACCGGTTTTACAAGGCGGCGGATTGACGGGAAATGAAAAAAATGATAAGATAAAACAAAAAGAAAGGCCGGCGGCTGAAATTGCCGGCGGAAAGGATGTTTGGACATGAAAAAGACGGTTCTTCGCTCGTATGCCAGACTGATTGTCCGCTCTGGAGTGAACGTACAAAAGGGCCAGGACGTGTTGATTCGAGCGGGGCTGGATCAGCCGGAATTTGTAAAAATGGTGGTGGAGGAGGCGTACCGGGCGGGGGCTAGAAAGGTGGATGTGCTCTGGAACTACCAGCCCTTGGAGAAGCTCCATGCGCGTCACTGTACGGTAAAGACCTTGACCACGGTGGAGGATTGGGAAAAGGCTCGAATGGGTCACTG
>CAOJND010000046.1 GCA_948439445.1 uncultured Eubacteriales bacterium
CCTACTGTCCCTTTCCGAAGAGGAGCGGAAGGATCCCGCGTGCAGAAGGGCCATGCTCAACCAGGCGGATATCGCCTTTCTCTGCCTGCCGGATCCGGCGGCGGTGGAGGCGGTTTCCATGCTGGAAAACCCGGACACGGTGGTAATCGACACCTCCACCGCCCACCGGACTGCCCCGGGCTGGGTTTACGCCTTCCCGGAGCTTTCGCCGCAATTTGCGGCAGAGTTGCCCGGCGCTAAGCGGATCGCGGTGCCGGGCTGCCATGCCAGCGGCTTCATCGCCCTGGTATACCCGTTGATACAGGCTGGCTACCTGTCCAAAGACATTCGGCTGACCTGCCACTCCGTCACCGGCTACAGCGGCGGCGGGAAAAAGATGATCGCCCAGTATGAATCTGGCGGGCCGGACCCGCTGCTGGCAGCGCCCAGGCAGTATGGCCTGACCCAAACCCATAAGCATCTAAAAGAGATGACCGCCATCTGCGGCCTGGCGCATCCGCCTATTTTTTGCCCCATTGTCTCCAATTTCTACAGCGGCATGGCGGTAACCGTTCCGGTATTTGCCTCCGACCTACAGGGTGGGATCACCATGCAGCAGATCCAAGCGCTTTACCAAGCGAACTATACTGGGCCGATTGTACGCTTTACCAGCGCGGCGGATGGGGACGGCATGTTTTCCGCCGCTGGACTCAGCGGAACGGACGCCATGGAGATATCCGTTTTTGGAAACGAAGAGCGGATCCTGCTCACCGCCCGGTACGACAACCTGGGCAAAGGCGCCTCCGGCGCCGCCATTGAGGCAATGAACCTGGTGCTAGGCTGCCCCGAAACCCAGGGCCTAGAATTCAAAACAAGGAGAATGGAACCATGAATATCACACCAGGCGGTGTATGCGCCCCCAAGGGCTTTACGGCCAACGGCATCCACTGCGGCATTCGGAAAAATAAAACAAAGCGGGATCTTTCCCTGATTTTTAGTCAGACGCAGGCAAATGCCGCCTGCGTGTATACCACCAATTTGGTAAAGGGCGCGCCGCTCATCGTGACCAAGGCCCACCTGGCCGACGGCAAGGCCCAGGCCATTGTGTGCAACAGCGGCAATGCCAACACCTGCAACGCCGACGGCATAGAAATTGCGGAGAACATGAGCCAGTTGACTGCCCAGGCCCTGAAAATCTCTCCGGCGGATGTGGTAGTGGCCTCCACCGGCGTGATCGGAGAGCCTTTGGATCTGACCCCCATCGCCCAGAAGCTGCCGGAGCTGGCGGAAGGTCTGGGCGGCCACAGTGATCTGGCGGCGGAAGGAATTATGACAACCGACACGGTAAAAAAAGAGGTCGCCGTCCAATTTTGCGTAGACGGCGTGACCTGTACCATCGGCGGCATTGCCAAGGGATCGGGGATGATCCATCCCAATATGGCCACCATGCTGGTATTTTTGACCACGGACTGCGCAATCAGCAGCCAGATGCTACAAAAGGCCCTGTCCACAGACGTGCAGAGCAGCTTCAACATGGTCAGCGTCGACGGGGACACCTCCACCAACGACATGGTGACCATTCTGGCCAACGGCATGGCCGGCAACCCGGAGATCACAGCGGAAGGCCCGGCGTTCCAGGCGTTTATGCAGGCGCTGAACACGGTTACCGTGTATCTGTGCCGGGCCATTGCCGGGGACGGAGAGGGCGCCACCAAGCTGATCGAGTGCCGGGTCAGCGGCGCTGCCCAGGAGCAGACCGCCAAAATCGTGGCAAAGTCGATTATCTGTTCCTCTTTAACCAAAGCCGCCATGTTTGGCGCCGACGCCAATTGGGGCCGGGTGCTGTGCGCCATTGGCTACAGCGGCGCGGATGTGGACGTGGGAAAGGTGTCCGTGGCGTTTTCCTCCAAGGCAGGCGCCGTGGCCGTATGCGAAAACGGCAGCGGGATCGGCTTTTCCGAGGAGCTTGCCAAGCAGGTGCTGTTGGAAAAGGAAATTGAAATTCTCGTTGATCTGGGCAGCGGAACCGCCGCCGCCACCGCCTGGGGCTGCGATTTGACCTACGACTATGTCAAAATCAACGGCGACTACCGCACCTGACGGAGGAATGGGAAGATGAATGTTACCAATGCCGATCGGGCCAGGATTCTGGTACACGCCCTGCCCTATATTCAAAAGTATAACGGCAAAATTGTGGTTGTAAAATATGGCGGCAACGCCATGGTCAACGAAAAGCTGAAAAATTCCGTAGTCCGGGACATTGTGCTGCTGAATCTGATTGGGGTTCGGGTGGTGCTGGTCCATGGGGGCGGCCCTGAGATTACGGAGATGCTGTCCAAAATCGGCAAGCAGTCCCAATTTGTGGACGGCCTGCGGGTGACGGATCGGGAGACGGTGGAAATCGCCCAGATGGTGTTGGCCGGGAAAATTAACAAAAGCCTGGTCAATCTAATTGAATGCTGCGGCGGCAGTTCCATCGGCCTGTCCGGTCTGGACGGCCATATGATCCAGGCGGCAGTGAAGGACAGCCGCCTGGGCTTCGTAGGGGAAATCACCAAGGTGGATCCCCAGCCCATTCTGGACCTGCTGGAAAAGGGGTATATCCCCGTGGTCTCCACCGTGGGCTGCGACAGCCAGGGAAACGTGTATAACATCAACGCCGACACCGCCGCGGCCAAAATTGCCGGTGCGCTTCAGGCGGAGAGCCTGATCTCCTTGACGGATACGCCGGGAATTCTCCGGGACAAGAACGACCCCGCCACCCTGATCTCCCGGATCACCGTGGCCCAAACCCGGGCGCTGATTGCCCAGGGGGTGATCTGCGACGGCATGATTCCCAAGGTGGAGTGCTGCACCAACGCGATCATGGATGGGGTAAAAAAGGTGTTTATCATCGACGGCCGGATTCCCCACTCCATCCTCATTGAAACCCTGACCGACGAGGGCATCGGCACCATGTTTGAAAAGGGGGAGATCGTATGAATGTTTTTGAATTGGACCGCCAATATGTGGCCCCGACCTACGCCCGCTTTCCCATTCAGATCGTCAAGGGGAAGGGTTCTCTGGTTTGGGATCACCAGGGCAAGCAGTACATCGACCTGGGCAGCGGCATCGCCGTAAACAGCCTGGGTCTGGCCGACAATGGATGGATCCAGGCGGTCACCGCCCAGCTGGGCGCGGTGCAGCACACCTCCAATCTATACTACACAGAGCCTTGCGCCGAGCTGGCCCAACAGCTTTGCCTGCGCACAGGCATGAAAAAGGTATTCTTCTCCAATTCCGGCGCGGAGGCCAACGAATGCGCCATCAAGGCCGCCCGGAAATACGCCTGTGAGAAAAAGGGTCCGGATGCGTACACCATCGTCACCCTGAACGACAGCTTTCACGGCCGTACCCTGACCACGCTGGCGGCCACCGGCCAGAGCGCCTTCCACCAGCATTTTCTGCCGCTGACGCCGGGTTTCGTCTCCTGCGAGCCAACGGCGGAGGATCTGCGCAAAACGGTTGCACAACAAAAGACCGCGGCGATTTTGTTTGAAATCGTCCGGGGCGAGGGCGGCGTATTGCCCCTGGAGGCGGAGTTTGTGGAGGCCATGGTTGCCCTGGCCCGGGAGCAGGACATTTTGCTGATTGCCGACGAGGTGCAGTGCGGCAATGGCCGAAGCGGCAAGCTGTACAGCTATATGCACTATGGCTTTACACCGGATATCGTCACCACCGCCAAGGGCCTGGGCGGCGGTCTGCCCATCGGAGCCACCATGCTAGGCGAAAAGGCAGAACATGTATTCACCCCCGGGCTAAACGGCTCCACCTTTGGCGGCAATCCCGCCGTCTGCGCCGGGGCGCAGTATGTGCTGGGGCAGATCGATGAAACGCTGCTATCCCAGGTGCAAGAAAAGGCGGACTATGTGTTTCAGACCCTGCAAGGCTGCAAGGGCATCCAGTCCGTCACCGGTCTTGGCCTGATGATCGGCGTCAAGCCGGTCAAGCCCGCCAAGCAGGTGGTGCAGGCATGCATGGACCGGGGGGTATTGGTCCTGACCGCCAAGGACCGGGTGCGGCTGCTACCGGCGCTCAACATTCCCTTCCCGCTTCTGCGGCAGGCCGTTGAAATTTTGAAAGAGGTATGTACGGAGGAATCGGTATGAATTTAAAAGGAAGAGATTTTTTAACGCTGCTGGATTTCTCGACGGAGGAAATTCTGGGCCTGATCGATCTGGCGGCGGAGCTAAAGCGCCAGAAAAAGGCCGGCGTTCCCCATCCGCTTTGCGCAGGAAAAAACATCGCCCTGATTTTTGAAAAGACCAGCACCAGAACCCGGTGCAGCTTTGAGGTGGCGGCCCACGATCTGGGCATGGGGGTGACCTATCTGGATCCCTCCGGCTCTCAGATCGGTCGGAAGGAGAGCATTGCCGATACCGCGCGGGTGCTGTCGTCCATGTTCGACGGCATCGAGTACCGGGGCTTTGGCCAGAACATTGTGGAGGATCTGGCAAAGTATTCCGCCGTACCGGTCTGGAACGGTCTGACCAACGAATTCCACCCCACCCAGATTTTAGCAGATATGCTGACCATTCGGGAGCGGTTTGGCCATCTACAGGGGATCCGTCTGGTGTACATGGGCGACGCCCGGTACAATATGGGCAACTCTCTGATGGTGGGCTGCGCCAAGCTAGGCCTGCATTTCACCGCCTGCTGCCCGAAAGAATATTTCCCGGATCCGAAGCTGGTGGCGGCCTGTATGGAGATCGCCAAGGAAACCGGCGCCACGTTGTGCTTTGAGCCAGACCCGGATGTGGCCGTGGCAGGCGCGGATGTGATCTACACGGATATCTGGGTATCCATGGGCGAGCCTGTGGAGGTCTGGCAGGAGCGGATTGACGCCCTGGCCCCCTACCAGGTGAACCAGGCGCTGATGGCCAAAACCGGCAAGCAGAGCACCGTGTTTATGCACTGTCTACCCTCCTATCACGATCTGAACACCCAGGTTGGAAGGGAAATGGGAGAAAAATTCCACCGGACGGCCATGGAGGTCACCGACGATGTGTTTGAAGGCCCCCAGTCCATTGTATTTTTAGAGGCGGAAAACCGGATGCACACCATCAAAGCGGTGATGGCCGCCACCTTGACGGAGTAAGCCTATGAAACGGTATTTGGTTTTACAGGACGGCGCCGTTTTTGAAGGGCAGGCCTTCGGCGCGGACGTCTCTGGCGTGGGAGAGCTGGTGTTCACCACCGGGATGTGCGGCTATATCGAAACGCTGACCGACCCCAGCTACTATGGGCAGATTGTGCTGCAAACCTTCCCGCTGATCGGCAATTATGGAATCATCCCTGAGGACTTTGAGGGCAAATGCCATGTCAAAGGCTATGTGGTGCGCCAGTGGTGCGACACACCCTCAAATTTTCGGTCTCAAGGAACGGTAGACGATTTTCTAAAGGCGCAGGGCGTACCTGGAATCTCCGGGGTGGACACCCGGGAGCTGACCCGGCGCATCCGGGAGCATGGCGTGATGAACGCCATGCTCTGTGACCAGGTTCCGGCGTCTTTGGAGGCCGTGGCCGCCTATACCGTCTCCCATGCGGTTGCCAGCGTCAGCGACGGTTCTAGCAACACCATCTTCCCCCAGGGGACGCCTAAGTTCCGGGTGGTGCTGATGGACTTTGGGGCCAAGGCCAACATCGCCCAATCCCTGGCCCAGCGGGGCTGCCAGGTGATTTGCGTGGGCCCCGGGACCTCCGCCCAGGAGATTCTAGCGCTGCGGCCGGATGGGGTCATGCTGTCCAACGGGCCTGGCGATCCGGCGGAAAATACCGAAATCATTGCCCAAATCGGCAAGTTGTTTGGGCAGGTGCCCATGTTTGGCATCTGCCTGGGGCACCAGCTGATGGCCCTGGCCGCAGGCGGGCGGACGGTCAAGCTGAAATACGGCCACCGGGGCGGCAACCAGCCGGTGAAGGATCTGCAAACCGGCAGAACCTATATCACCAGCCAGAACCACGGGTATGCCGTGGCGGCGGATTCTGTACAAAATGGGCGCGTGCGGTATATCAACGCCAACGACGGTACCTGCGAAGGCGTGGACTATCCCGCGCACCGGGCCTTTTCCGTACAATTTCACCCGGAAGCCTGCTCCGGTCCCCGGGATACCGCGTTTTTATTCGACCAATTCTGCCAGATGATGCAAGGAGGCGACGGCCATGCCATTGGATAAACGAATCAAAAAGGTGCTGGTCATTGGCTCCGGCCCCATCGTCATCGGTCAGGCGGCGGAGTTTGACTACGCGGGCGCCCAGGCATGCCGGGTGCTAAAAGAAGCCGGGGTCAACGTGGTGTTGGTCAATTCCAATCCCGCCACCATTATGACGGATCAGGCGCTGGCGGACGAGATCTATCTGGAGCCGCTGACGGTGCAGACCCTGGAGCGGATCATTGAAAAAGAGCGGCCGGACAGCCTGCTGGCGGGCCTGGGCGGACAAACCGGACTGACCCTTGCCATGCAGCTGGAAAAGGCGGGCTTTCTCCGCGCCCATGGCGTCCGCCTGATTGGCACCGATGTGGAGGCCATCGACAGAGCGGAGGACCGGCAGTTATTCAAAGACACCATGGCAGCCATTGGAGAGCCAACCGTCCCCTCGGACATTGCCAACGATGTACAAACCGCCCTTTCCATCGCCGGGCGCATTGGCTATCCGGTGATCATCCGCCCCGCCTTCACCCTGGGCGGTTCCGGCGGCGGCGTGGCATACGGACCGGAAGAGCTGGCGCAGGTGGCCCAGGGCGGGTTGGATGCCTCTCCCATCACCCAAATTCTGGTGGAAAAATATATTTTCGGCTGGAAGGAAATTGAATTTGAAACCATGCGGGACGCGGTTGGCAACGTCATTGCCATCTGCTCCATGGAAAACGTGGACCCTGTGGGCATCCACACCGGCGACAGCATTGTGGTCGCCCCCGCACTGACGCTGTCGGATAAGGAATACCAGATGCTGCGTAGCGCCGCGCTGAACATCATCTCATCTCTGGGCATTGTGGGCGGGTGCAACTGCCAATTTGCCCTGGACCCCGACAGCTTCCAGTATTCCGTCATCGAGGTCAACCCCCGGGTCTCCCGCTCCTCCGCCCTGGCCTCCAAGGCCACCGGCTATCCCATCGCCAAAATTACCACCAAGCTGGCCCTGGGCTATACCCTGGACGAGATTCAAAACGACATCACCGGCAAGACCTGCGCCTGCTTCGAACCGGCGCTGGACTATGTGGTGGTCAAGTTCCCCAAGTGGCCCTTTGACAAGTTCTCTGGAGCTTCCCGGCGGCTGGGCACCCAGATGAAGGCCACCGGAGAGGTGATGTCCATTGCGCCAACCTTTGAAATGGCTTTGATGAAGGCCATCCGGGGCGCGGAAATCTCGTTGGATACCCTGAACGCGCCGCCTATCTCGGATAACCCCTTGTTGGAGCGGCTGGCCGTGCCCGACGATCACCGGCTTTTTACCGTGTTCGAGGCGCTGAAGGCCGGCGTTTCCATTGACCAGATCTTTGAAATTACCCGAATCGACCGGTGGTTCCTGTACAAGCTGCAAAAGCTGGCAGATTACGAAGATAGCATTGCAAACGGTCTTGATCCGGCCGCCTATCAAGAAGGCAAGGCCCTTGGCTACCCCGACAAGGCTTTGCTGCGGCTGTCCGGGGCCTCCTGCGTCCCCACTTGCGCCTTTTCCTATAAAATGGTGGACACCTGCGCCGCAGAATTTCCGGCACAGACGCCCTATTTCTACTCCGTAGACAGTGGAACCTGCGAGGCCCGCTCATTCCAGCGCTCCGGCAAACCGGTGGTGATGGTGCTCGGCTCCGGCCCCATTCGGATTGGTCAGGGGATTGAATTTGACTATTCTTCCGTCCACTGCGTCTGGGCTTTGAAGCGAATGGGCTACGACGTGGTAATCGTCAACAACAATCCGGAGACGGTCTCCACCGACTATGACACCGCCGACCGGCTGTATTTTGAGCCGCTGTACCCAGAGGACGTGATGCAAATCATCCAGGTAGAGCGTCCCATGGGTGTTGTGGTGGCCTTTGGCGGGCAGACCGCCATCAAGCTCACCAGCTCTTTGGATCGGGCAGGCGTTCCCATCCTGGGCACCTCCGCCGAGGGGATCGACATTGCCGAGGACCGGGAGCGGTTTGACAGCCTGCTGGAGAAATTCCACATCCACCGGCCAAAGGGCATGGGCGTCGTCACCGAGGAGCAAGCGGTACAGGCCGCCAAGGCCCTGGGCTTTCCGGTGCTGCTTCGGCCGTCCTACGTCATCGGCGGGCAAAATATGCGCATTGTCCACAGCGAGGCGGAGGTCCGTCTGTACATGCAGCGGATTCTTTCTCAGGGAATTGACAACCCGGTGCTGGTGGACAAGTATATGATGGGCACGGAGCTGGAAGTTGACGTGATCTCCGACGGCCAGGATGTGCTGATTCCCGGCATTATGGAGCACATTGAGCGGGCAGGCGTCCACAGCGGAGATTCCATCGCCGTATATCCCCCTTTCAGCATCAACGACAAAATGATCGACACCGTGGCGCAGTGCTCGGAAAAGCTGGCGCTGGCCCTGGGCACCAAGGGGCTTGTGAACATTCAGTATCTGATTTATCAGGGGGAGCTGTATGTGATCGAGGTCAACCCCCGGGCGTCCCGGACCGTACCCTACCTGAGTAAGGTCACCGGCGTGCCCATGGTGGATATCGCCTCCCGGGTGATGCTGGGCCAGAGCCTGCAATCGGCAGGCTCTGGCGTGGGCCTGTATCCCATCCCCCCCTACTATGCGGTGAAAGCGCCGGTATTCTCCTTTGAAAAGCTGATGGACGCCAACTCCTATCTGGGACCGGAGATGAAATCCACCGGCGAGGTGCTGGGCATTGGCAACACCCTGAATGAAGCCCTGTTCAAAGGCATGACCGCCTCCGGCAAGCACCTAAAATATCCCCAGCGGGACCGCTCCATTGGCGTGCTGATCAGCGTGGACAGCCACGATCAGTTGGAAATCGTCTCGCTGGCGAAAAAGCTGGACGATCTGGGCTTTGCCATCTATGCCACCGAGGAAACCGCCCAATCCATCCGCCAGCTTGGCATCGATGTGTTTCAGATTCCATTCCAGCAGTTTTTCTCCCTGTTGGAGCAGGATCGAATCAGCTATGTGGTCTATACCGGTGCGCTGATGGACGCCACGGTAGAGGACTATTTGGCGCTGAGCCGGAAATGCCTACAGCTTTCCACCCCCTGTTTTACCTCCTTAGATACGGCCAACGCCGCCGCCGACATCATCGCCAGCCGGTTTAACCAGGGCAACACCGAGCTGGTGGACATCAACCACCGGCGCCGGGAAAAACAGCTTGTATCCTTTGCCAAAATGCAGGCCACTGGGGACGACTACATCTTCCTGGACAACCGGGACGGCAGCATCACCTGCCCCGAGGCGCTGTGCATCCGTCTGTGTGACCGGCACTATGGCATTGGCGGCGACGGCTTAGTTCTGATTGAAACCTCCCAGATTGCCGACGCAAAAATGCGGATTTTCAACCGGGACGGGTCGGAAGGGGCCATGGCCGGCAATAGCATTCGTTCCGTGGCCAAGTATCTGTACGACAACGGGATCGTTTCCAGCACCCAGGTGACCATTGAGACGGAAAGCGGTCTTCGTGTCCTGCGGCTTTATACGCGCAACCAAAAGGTAACCCTGGTCAGCGTGGAAATGGGCAAGGCCGATCTTCGAGCCTCCAGCTTGCCCACTACTTTGGAGCAGGAGCGGATTATTGACTACCCTGTTACCATTGGCGATCAGCAATATCGAATCACTTGCGTATCCATGGGCAATCCCCACTGCGTGGTGTTCCACGACCGAATTGAAAGCCTGGATTTAGAATCCATTGGCCCACAATTTGAAAACGCCCCCATTTTCCCAGGCCGGGTGAATACGGAGTTCATCCGGGTGGTCAACAAGAACATGATCAAAATGCGGGTCTGGGAACGGGGCAACGGGGAGACCCTTGCCTGCGGAACCGGCGCCTGCGCCGCCGTGGTAGCCGCAGTGGAGAACGGCTTCTGCTACAAAGGGGAAGACGTAACCGTCAAGCTGCCAGGCGGTGATTTGACCGTCAACTATCAAGACAGCGGGGTTGTCCTAACCGGAAACACCAAGCTGGTGTTCAATGGTACATTTGCTTATTAAGCTTTGCCATTTGCCCCAAGACACGCTTCCACAACTCGCGTCAGTTCCCCATGATTTGGTGCGGCAGCGAACGCCCGGTAGGCCGTGCGCTCACTGCCGCACCAGGATAACCAACATAAATTTTTGTTGTTTTCAGGGCAAAAAATGCTTGACAAATCGACCTTCTACAAGTATAATAAGTGTGTTCTGTTTGAGACGCCGGTATAGCTCAGCCGGTAGAGCAACTGATTTGTAATCAGTAGGTCGGGGGTTCGAGTCCGTCTACCGGCTCCATTCAGGCTTTCAAACATACAATTTTATATGGGGGAATTCCCGAGTGGCCAAAGGGGACAGACTGTAAATCTGCTGCTTATCGCTTCGGTGGTTCGAATCCACCTTCCCCCACCAGTTCATGTGGTCTTAATTACTGCATGTCAAAAAACCGCTAGTTTACGCTAGCGGTTTTTTTGATTTTATTTTCTCATGCACTGCACGAAACAGAGTAACTTTTTCCTGATTTAAACCTACGGGTTATAAGGACGAAGTCCTTACTAATGATCGGAGGTCGAATCATGACAGAAGAAAACTACAATTATCGCACAAGCCAAGCACTGTTACGCAATCAATTCCCCGGAATAGGAAAGCTGCAAATCCCCATCATCCCCAAGTTTGAAGCCAAGCCGGGAGATTTCGACGATCTGAACTACATGGTAGCTGAAAGGACCCTTCTGATGAAGCATTGGAGTACAGGGTCGGTGATAATCGTTTGCGTAATATCATTACCCGAGTTGAGGTTTTGTTCCATTCCATCTAACTATCATCATAATATAAAAACATTGACGACATCATAAAAACAATTTAACGGCCAACTGCTTTCGCAGCTGGCCGTCTTCATGTTGGCATTACCTATCTTCCCGTGCAGTT
>CAOJND010000047.1 GCA_948439445.1 uncultured Eubacteriales bacterium
GGCGTCTCGAGCAGAAGGCAATACCGGTGAGGTACTGCTGACCTTTGTGGAGCGCCGCCTGGATAACGTGGTCTACCGTCTGGGCTATGCCAATACCCGCCGGCAGGCCCGTCAGCTGGTGAACCATGGCCACTTTACGGTAAACGGCAAGCATGTGGATATTCCCAGTTATCTGGTAAAGTCCGGCGATATGGTTGCCGTTTCCCAGAAGAGCGTTTCCAACGGCTTCTTTAAGAAGCTCAAGGAAGACGACGCGTTTGTTGCCGCTCCCAAGTGGCTCGACCGTGATAAGAATACCCTCCAGGGTAAGGTTGTTGCGATGCCCACCAAGGCGGATATCGACTTCGAGATCGCTGAACATCTGATTGTCGAGTTGTACTCCAAGTAATCAACCGCCCTCGTTTAGTGTAAGTGATTCACGTGGAGTATTTATATTCCACACTTGAAAAGGAGGGTACTGTTTTCATGATTGATAAGCCTCGTATTACCTGTTTGGATTCCAATGAGGAGCCTGCCTATGGCAAGTATATTGTAGAGCCTCTGGAGCGTGGCTTTGGTATGACGTTGGGCAATTCTCTGCGTCGGATCCTGCTGTCCTCCCTGCCTGGCACCGCTGCAACTTCCATCAAGATTGCAGGTGTCCAGCACGAGTTTTCTACAGTTCCCGGTGTGACGGAGGATGTAACAGAAATCGTCCTAAATGTCAAACGGATTATTACAAAGCTGTATTGCCAGGGTATCAAGACCGTGTACATCGATGCGGTCGGCCCCTGTGAGGTGACGGCAGGCGACATCAAGGCCGATGGTGAAGTCGAGGTTCTGAATCCAGAGCTGCATATTTGCACCCTGGGTCCAGATGCCACCTTCAATATGGAAATCACGCTTTCCCATGGACGGGGCTATGTTTCTGCGGATCGGAATAAGACGCCGCAGACACCGATTGGTGTGATTCCAATTGATTCTATTTACTCGCCTGTATACAAGGTGAATTATGCGGTTGAGCCAACCCGTGTGGGGGACAAGACCGATTACGACAAGTTGACATTAGAGGTTTGGACGGATTGCACCATTGCTGCCCGGGACGCGGTTTCTCTGGGAGCGAAGATTATGCATGATTTGCTGGATCAGTTCGTGGATCTGTCCGAGAATGTGGGAAGTAGCTCCACCGTGGTGGAGAAGACGTCCGACCGGCCTGATGCGAAGCTGTCGATGACCATCGATGAGCTGGATCTGTCTGTCCGTAGCTTCAACTGCTTAAAACGTGCCAACATCAACACGGTGGCCGATTTGATCAATCGGACTGGCGAGGATATGATGAAGGTACGGAATATGGGCAAGAAGTCGCTGGACGAAGTACAGAAGAAGCTGGAGATGATGGGATTGTCCCTGGCCAGCGAGGATACTGGCGGCAATAACTAAGCTAACCTTTCAAAAAGGAGGAAACGTTCATGTTTGGCACTCGTAAGCTGGGCAAGACCAGTGAACAGAGAAAAGCGTTGCTCAGACAGCAGGCAACCGATCTGTTGGAGCATGGCAAGATCGAGACCACCTTCTTCCGTGCGAAAGAAGTGCAGCCTGTGGCAGAAAAGCTGATTACCCTGGGTAAGAAGGGTAATTTGGCGGCTTATCGCCGGGCGCTGAGCTTCATCACCAAGGAGGATGTGGCCCATAAGCTGTTCAAAGAGATCGCTCCCAAGTATGCTGACCGGAATGGTGGTTATACAAGAGTGACTCGTACCGGCGTTCGCCGGGGTGATGCGGCAGAGACCGCGATCATCGAGCTGGTTTAATCCGGTTATGGTTTGATAAGGACGTGCTGTTATCCACGGCACGTCCTTTTTGTACAAAGGAAGTAAGTACAAAAAATGATACTATACAATAAGAGATGGGAAACTGTGAGAATCAGCCTATTATTCAATCTGCACAAAAAGATGGCGGTATTTTTTACCTGCTTCACATTTTTTTAATAAAGAGTCTCTATGAAATTTAATACGGAGATAGTAAACTATAGATGATCGGTGAGATTCATTTTGATCACTTTTCATTTTAATCTCTTTTTCCTTTGAGAAGGCTCCGGAGCCGTCTGGTCAACGGTTCTCCGGAGTTTTTTCATGGAAGTCTATTGGGTTGGAAGAAACGGCGTGTTGCTTTAAAGTGGATTGTACACAGGCGCCGCCGGAGTTATTCTGAATGTCAAAGGAAGAAGCTTCAAATCTTCTTTATCATATAAAATGGGAGGAATTGCCGATGAAACGCAGCCAGATCAATGCGGCCCTACGGGAGATGGAGGAAATGGCGAAAAAATGCCGTTTTGCCCTGCCACCATTTTGTGCATTTACGCCGGAACAGTGGCAGACGTTGGGTCATGACTATGATGAAATCCGAGATTGTATGTTGGGATGGGACATTACAGACTATGGTATGGGGGATTTTGACAAAATGGGTTTTTCCCTGGTGACCATTCGCAATGGAAATCGTGCCATGGGAGACAAGTACCCGAAAGTTTACGCAGAAAAGCTGCTATATTTAAAAGAGGGACAGTATGCGCCGAATCATTTCCACTGGTTTAAAACAGAGGATATTATCAATCGCGGTGGCGGAAATGTGCTAATTCGGGTGTACAACAGTCTGCCTGATGAGCAAATTGATAAGCAATCTAATGTAACGGTGCATACCGATGGCCGGACGTATACGGTACCCGCCGGTACACAGATCCGTCTGACGCCAGGGGAGAGCATTCATGTGCAGCAGTTTTTGTATCATGATTTCTCTGTGGAACCTGGCACCGGACCGGTGCTTTTGGGGGAGGTCAGCCAGTGTAACGACGACAATACGGACAACCGGTTTAATCCTCCGGTGGGCCGCTTTCCCCAAATTGAGGAGGATGAGGAACCATACCGTCTGCTATGCAACGAATATCCTAAGGCAAAATAAATCAAAGAATCCCCTTTTGCGTAGATTGACAGATACTTTTGCATGTCTACGCGAAAGGGGATTTGTTTTGTTACTGAATCTTAAAAAATATTTTTACAAAGCTATTTCACTTCCAGAAAAATAATGCTATACTTATTTATACGCCTATGGATCAGAAAATACCGTTTTTGTTGTAGGAATGGTCCGAGGCAATAAAAATGGAGGAAAAAATATGGTTTTAGAGCTTCGAGATATTGACAAGAGCTTTGGAGAAAAGCAGGTGCTGAACCGCGTTTCTTTCACTGCCGGTTCGGGAAAGGCCTTTGGCCTGTTGGGAAGAAACGGTGCTGGCAAAACCACCAGTATTCGTATTTTGATGGATGTGTTTCCCGCTGACCGGGGAGAGGTGCTGCTGGATGGGAGAGCCATCGACCATTCCAAAATCCGGTTTGGCTATCTACCGGAGGAGCGGGGGCTGTATCCCAAGAAGAAGATTCTGGACCAGTTGGTCTATTTTGCACAGCTGAAGGGCATGTCCTATGCCGCCGCAGTAAAATCCATCGATTATTGGCTTGGTAGATTGGAAATGAGTGAGTATCGGAATAAGCGGCTGGATACCCTTTCCAAGGGCAATCAGCAGAAGATCCAGTTGATTACAGCGCTGGCCCATGACCCTGAGATTGTGATTTTGGACGAGCCGTTTTCTGGCTTGGATCCGGTCAATGCCATGCTACTGAAAGACGTGGTGAAGGAGGAAATTGCCAAGGGAAAAATTGTGCTGTTTTCTAGTCACCAAATGAACTATATTGAGGAATTTTGCGACCGCATTGCCATTTTAAATGGGGGAAAAGTGGTGCTTCATGGGGACTTGCATGACATCAAACGAAGCTACCCAAGGGATAAGCTAATTGTGCGCTCCCAGCAGAGTGAAAAGATCGCGCAGAAGTTTGGCCAGCGCTGCCGGGTTAGAGAGGACGGAAGCCTACTTATTCAGCTCAGCACACCGGCGGAAAAGCAGGCGGTGATGCAGCGGTTGACAGAGACCTATGATTTGGATGAAATTCAGGTCTTTGAACCTTCCCTGAACGATATTTTTGTGGAATATGCAGGGGAACAGGTGTAAAGGAGGGACGAACAATGAAACAATTTGGAACCATTTTAAAATTTGAGTTAAAAGGATACTTAAAAAACAAGATTTTTGTGGGCGTTACCATTTTCCTTGTGGCTTTGATCGCCGTGGTGATTTTCTTCCCCAGGATTGCCCAGGTATTTGATCATGAAACAGTAGAACCAGGGATTTCAGCCGGTGAAAACAACGAGGATCTGGAGAACCGGCCGGTGATGTTGATTGCTGGGGACTCTGTAGAATATGTGGCGGCTGTCCAGCAGGCTTTTTCCCAAGCGTTTGGGGATTACCATGTTCAGGTGGCGCAGGGAAGCCTTTCGGACGTGAAAGAGCAGATTACCTCCGGCCAGGCGGAATGTGCCTTCGTGCTGGACGGGCCGCAGTCCTATACATATTATGTAAACAACTTGTCGATGTACGATGAAAATACCTATGTGGCGGACCAAGTGCTTGAGACGGTATTGCGCGTGGAGGCCCTGATTTCCAATGGTGTTTCTGCAGAGCAGGCGCAGCAGATTCTAACAACCTCCGTCAGCCATCAGACGGAAAGCCTGGGCAAGGACCAGATGCAGAATTTCTTTTACACCTATATCATGGTTTTCGCCCTGTATATGGTGATCCTACTGTATGGCCAGATGGTTGCCACCAATGTGGCGACGGAAAAAAGCTCTAGAGCCATGGAAGTTTTGATCACCAGCGCCAAACCCACGTCCATGATGTTTGGCAAGGTGATTGCCTCCTGCCTGGCGGGGCTGATTCAGCTGGTGGCGGTTTTTGGAGCGGCGTTCCTGTTTTACAATTTGAATCGAGACTATTGGGGTGACAACATGATTGTCAACTCTATTTTTGATATGCCCCTGGATCTGTTGCTGTACATGTTGCTATTTTTTGTTCTGGGCTTTTTCATCTACGCGTTTTTGTACGGCGCGGTGGGCTCCACGGCGTCCAAGCTGGAGGATATCAACACTTCTGTGATGCCGATTACACTGCTGTTTATTCTGGGCTTCTTTGTGGTTGTATTTTCCATGTCCAGCGGTAATGTGGACAATATTTGGATGATGATTTGCTCCTTTGTCCCCTTCACCTCTCCCATGGCTATGTTTACCCGGCTTGCTATGAGTACGGTGCCGTTTTACCAGGTGATCATTTCCCTGGTGCTGCTGGTGGCTTCGGTCTTCGGAATCGGTGTTCTCTCCGCAAAGATTTACCGGGTGGGTGTACTGCTTTACGGCACAACGCCAAAAATCGGCGAGATTTTAAAGGCGATTCGCAAGGCATAACGGGATATTTAATTAAGAGAAAGGGAAGCTATGGAGTTTGTAATTGAGCATCTGTCCAAGCGGTTTGGGGATAAGGAGGTTTTACAGGACATCGATTTTTCCTTTGAAAGCGGAAAGATCTATGGCCTGCTGGGCCGAAACGGCGCGGGAAAGACCACATTGTTCAACTGCTTGAACCGGGATATTCGCTTTGACAGTGGGGACTTCTATTTCATGCAGGGGCAGCAGCGGGAAAAAGTGTCGGCGCAGGATATGGGCTATGTGCTTTCCACCCCAACGGTGCCGGAATTTCTGACCGGGCGAGAGTTTTTGAAGTTTTTTCTGGATATCCACCGGGAACGTCTGACGGATATTCGCCCGCTGGACGACTATATGGAGCTGGTACAGATGGAACCGGAGGACCGGGATAAGCTGATGAAGGACTACTCCCACGGCATGAAAAATAAAATGCAGATGCTGGTCAATATCATCTCCCAGCCCAAGCTGCTGTTGCTGGATGAGCCGTTGACTTCTCTCGACGTGGTGGTGGCGGAGGAGATGAAGCAGCTGCTGCGCTCGCAAAAGGCGGGGCGAGTTGTGATTTTCTCCACCCACATTTTGGACTTGGCGTTGGATTTATGCGATGAGATTGTACTTTTAAGCCATGGGATTCTGGAGCGGGTGGAAAAATCCGATCTGGATGACGACGGGTTGAAAAAGAAAATTCTGTCCGCGCTCCGGGAGGAAGGCCATGAATAAAACATTGCGGCTTTCCTTTGCTCTGAAGAACACGTACCGGGTCAACAGCATTTTGTATGCGTTGAAGCAGGTTCCGCTGCTCAAACGGTTGCTGCCCGACCGGCTGTACCAGGTGCGGGGGTTTAAAATTTTTGCCAATGTGTTGTCGGTACTGTGGGAGATTGTGGGGACTTTTCTGGGAAAGCTGTGTTATTTCCTGGTGATGGTGGCGCTGCCCTCCTCTGTTTTTGACGGCATGGCGGCGAACGCTCTATTCCTACATATTCTATTTTTCCTGAGCCTGGTGGGCGGGCTGCTAAACGCCACTCTGTTTGACCCGTCTAAGGATCAGTACTATGCCATTATTTTGCTGCGCATGAATGCCAAGGAATATACGCTGGTAAATTTCTTTTATCAGATGGGGAAGACCTGGCTTGGATTTGCACTGTTTGGCATGATTTTTGGGTCCATAGCCGGCCTGGCGCTGTGGCAGTGCTTGCTGATTCCCTTTTTCATCGTGGGATTGAAAATCACCGCTGCCGCGTTGGAGCTACGGATCATCCAGTGGACGGGAAATCTACTGTTTCCTGTCAGTGCAGGTAATTGGAAATTATTTGTCACTTTGTTGCTTCTGGGACTGGCCTACGGCCTTCCATGGCTTGGCACCGCCCTTGCACCCCAGGTGGTCTGCTACCTCATGGCTGTCCCTGTTTTGACTGGTATTCTTTCGCTGAGGGAGCTGCTCCATTTTGATCAATACCGAAGCGTACACCAGCAGGTACAGACCCAGCAGCTATCTGCGCTGCAACAGACGAAGACCATTGCCCAAAAGCAGTCCCAGCGGCAGATCTCCAACGATACTTCCATTTCCAGCGGAAAATCCGGCATGGAGTTTTTAAACGAGCTGTTCATCAAGCGCCACAGGAAAATCCTGTGGCGGCCAGCGCTTCGGATTGCCGGAATCTGCGCCGCTGTTGTGGCGGCTTTGCTGGTGGCGATACAGGCTGTCCCAGACGCGGGAAGAGATATTGTAGAACTGCTGATGAAGAAGTTTCCTTTTTTCATTCTGCTTCTATATTTCATCAACCGGGGCACTGGGTTTACCACTGCACTGTTTATGAACTGTGACCACTGCCTTTTGACCTATTCTTTCTATAAGCAGCCCAGATGGCTTCTCCGGCTGTTCCGCATTCGGCTGCTGGAGATCATTAAGATCAATCTGCTCCCAGCATTGGTGATTGGACTGGGGCTGGATCTATTGCTGTTTGCCGCGGGGAGCGCGGGGGAACCGCTGCACTATTTGGTGATGCCGGTTTCCATTTTGTGCATGAGCGTGTTTTTTTCCGTCCATTATCTGACCCTGTATTATTTGCTCCAGCCCTATAATATTGGGACAGAAATGAAAAGTGCCACATATCAGATCTGCGTGTCGGTGACCTATGTGGTATGCTATATGCTCTCATTTAATTTGGAGATACCAGCGCTGGTATTTTGCGGAAGCGCTATTGCATTTTGCCTGCTGTACGCAGCGGTGGCCTGCGGGCTGGTCTACCTGTTTTCACCCAAGACCTTCCGCCTTCGGACATGAGGAGAACGTGTATGGACATAGAACAGTATGCCGTGGAACAGGGCCAGGGCGCGCCTTTGCTGTTGCTCCATGGCAATGGGGAGAGTAGCGATTATTTTGTCCATCAGTTGGAGGGGTTGTCCGGCCAATACCGGGTGATTGCGCTGGACACCAGAGGACACGGAAGAACGCCTCGGGGTACCGCTCCGTTTACCATCGACCAGTTTGCCGACGATCTTTTGGCCTTTCTGGACCAGCGCAAAATAGAGCGGCCCCATATTTTGGGCTTTTCCGACGGGGCCAATATTGCACTGGCCTTCGCCCTGCGCTATCCCCAGCGGGTGGATAAGCTGATTCTCAACGGAGGAAATCTGAATCCAGCGGGGATCAAACGAAGGGTGCAGCTTCCCATTGAATTGGGATATCACTTTGTCAGGCGATTTGCTGCCAAAAGCCCGGAGGCCATGCGCCACATGGAGCTGCTGGGTTTGATGGTGCTAGAGCCGAATCTTTCTCCCGCCTGTCTGTCCAAAATTCAGGCCCAGACTCTGGTCATCGCCGGAACCAGGGATATGGTGAAAGACCGGCATACTCGTTTGATCGCCGCCTCCCTCCCAAATGCCCGGCTGGTGATACTAAAGGGGGATCACTTCATTGCCAATAAGCGCCCGGCGGAATTTAACCAAGCGGTTCTGAATTTTTTAGCCGGTGACAGGAGAAAGGAACAGATGGATGGATGAAATCATTTTGCGCAGCTGTCAGCAGCTGATTGAAAACCGAGATCGAGCGAAATCGGTTTTTCCCTGGCAGGGTGGGCTGATGCAGCTCTGCTGTGCTGGCATTTATTCTGCCAGAAATCAAACCCTACAAGAGGATGTGCTGAAAGATTGCGTCAGCCAGATTAAAAAACGGACCGGTTTATTTTCCAATTTCCGCGGCACAGCCTACTGCGCCATTGCGGCAATGGCCGCCAGTAGCAGTCGTCCAGAGCGAACCCTGGAAAATGGCTTTCAAGTCTATTCGCTGCTGAAAAAGGAGTTCTGGGGTTCCATTTATTTGCCGCTGACGGCCATGGTGGTGGCGCAGCTGGCGGAGCCTTACCGTTTTGACCAAATTACAGCCCGTACCAGGCGGATTTATGACCGGATGAAAGCGGAGCATCCCTTTTTAACCTCTGGGGAGGACAGCGCCTTTTGTGCCTTATTGGCCCTGTCGGAGCAGACGGACGATGCTCTGATTGAGAATATGGAGCAGTGCTATCGCCTTTTAAAGCCCAATTTCTTTTCTGGAAATGCGGTGCAGTCTTTGAGCCATGTGCTGGCTCTGTGTCCAGGCAGCGCCAAAGAAAAGTGTGATCGCACCATGGCTTTGTATCACAAGCTGAGCGCTGCCGGGCGAAAATATGGCGCGTCCTACGAATTGCCCACCCTAGGGGTGTTGGCTGCGTCCAGCGAAGATTTGGACGAGATTGCTAGAAGGATGCTGGAAATTGACGACTGGCTCTCTACCCAAAAGGGCTTTGGCGTTTTCAGCAGTATTACGAGAAAGCAGCGGCTGATGTACGCGGGAATCCTGGCGCAAGAATCCTATCAAAATGCCAACGCCCTAGAAACTGCTGCCATTGGCAGTACAGTGGCGCTGGTTGTAGCGCAGGAGGCTGCCATATGCGCGGCGGTTGCTGCCAGCAGCGCCGCTGCCGCTTCTAACAGTGGAGGAAATACGTGAGTTCGCAGAAAAGAGAATGGAAGGTCTTTTTCAGCGGAAGCTTCTGGGGGCATCAAGGCCGGGACCATGCGGGTAAAGAATGTCCCATAGGAAGCCGTTTTCGATGGGGCGAAGAACAATGGCTTGTCCCAGCCGTGTATATCTGTGGCAGGGGACTGGTGATGGATTTCTGCTGCCGGGTGCCTGCCGAGCGGATCCAGGCGTTTCAGGACAAATGGGGGCAGGTGGCGCAGCGCGACGACCTTACCTGGCAGGAACGTCTGGAACTGGAGCGGGAAAACCCGTTGGAAATTGCTTTTGATCCTGCGCTTACGGTCAATGGAAAGACGCTGACCAGTAACCGTGGCTGTGGAATCTGCTGGAATCCCTGTATGACAGAGGGCACGGACGAGCAGATGCCAGCTGCTATGGAGCACTATGGCCTGGACCCGAAGGACGGGTGGAGCATTTGGCGTTATGCATTTGCTTGGGCTACAAAGCGCCGGCCGGCGCTGCAACAGCTTGGTATAACCCTCCGGCGAAGACCGGTGGAGCTTCTTGGCCCGCGCTTTTGCGTCACAGCCCCTGGCGATTGCTTTCCATTTTTTTACCGTCAGGTGGAGCACACCTTGACCGTACAGAAATATCAACGAAAGGAGCTGGAAAAGGCCGGACTGTTTCCAGGGCTTACGCTTCCAACGCATCATGTTGTAATGCAGTATGCCATCAATCCGGAATTGCCAGGCGATGTGATTTCCGTTCGAGATTGTGCAGACTGCGACCAACCCCGTTGGAGCTTAGAGACTGCCGTAGAACCAGGCGCGGCTGCCGTAGGAATCATCGGCGGCGCGGATGGACCTACGGCGATTGTCCTGGGAACAGGAAAAGTGGAAGCGTATCATATGGCCTGTTCTGCTTTGCATTTTAAACCGGTGGACACGGTGCAGTGGCGCATGGTGTTTCGGGAGCGGCGGGTGGAGGATTTGACGGTGCCGCTGGACTTAAATTAAAGTAGGCGATCCCAGGCGTATGGGGCGATTTGGCTGCGATACCGCTTGGGCGTGGGGGAGACAAAGGGGTTATTTCCGATAAAATACCGCCACAGATAGTCCCGGCATTCCTGGGCATAGTCGATGTTGATCCTGGGAGATACCAAAATTTGGTCAGACTCTATCTGCCGGCATGGCTCGATATAGAGGGAAGAACCGCACAGGTCCAACCCATACTGGGCCTTTGTAATACCCATGGCGGCGCAGAGCTTGCCCGGCCCGTTGCACAGTGCCACCCGGTTGACAGTATGCCGGCGCTGCTCCATCAAGGGAATTCCTTCCAAAGGCTCCAGGGCGCGGATGAGTACCACCTCCGGCTCCTGGGCCACGTTCACTACCACATTGAAGCAATAATGCATACCGTAGATTCCGTAGACATAGGCGTATCCGCCGGGACCAAATTGAATTTGCGTCCGGTCGGTTCGCTTATAGGGATAAGAGTGTGCGCCTTTATCCCTGGAGCCGATATAGGCCTCTACTTCCACAATGATTCCGGCGGTAAGTCCCTCCGGGCTTTGGTGCACCAGGCGCTTGCCTAGCAGTTGGGGGGCGACCTGGGTGGCGTCTGTTTGATAAAAATCTCGTGTCAACATTATACATTCTCCATAAAATACCAGCCGGGAAGTAAAATACTTCCCGGCTGAACGCTTGCTTATAAGTGTAACACCCGATCTTTGATTTCCTGGGTGCGGCCCTGGTTCCAGAACTGGGTTCCGATATAGCCGCAGGTGCGGCGGGC
>CAOJND010000048.1 GCA_948439445.1 uncultured Eubacteriales bacterium
AATCTGGTCACCGTCAACCCCGCCAGCTGGCTCATCCGGCGGATCTGCCGGTTTCTGCCTTCATGAATTCGGATGGTCAGTCTGGCCCGATCTTCCTGCCGACTGTCCAGATGTACCCAGGGGGGCTGGATCCGATAACCATCCAGCTCCACTGGCCGCCGTAAAAGCGCCTCTTTCTCCGGCGAAAAGTTTTGCACCCATAACTGATAAGTTTTTTCCACCTGATGCCTTGGATGCATCAGATTGTTGGCCCATGCCCCGTCGTTGGTCAGTAGCAGAAGCCCTTCGGAATCCAGATCCAACCGCCCCACAGGATAGACCCGAACGCCGCAGCCGGACACCAACTGGGCGGTATTGGGCCGCCCCTGGGGATCCCGGAGAGTAGTCACATACCCCCGGGGCTTATTCAGCATCAGATATACCGGCGCGTCGGCCTGCCGTAGAGAGATGCCGTCCACACAAATTGCATCAACCTCCGGGTCGGCAGAGTCGCCCAGGGATGCAACCGCGCCGTTGCAGGTGACCCGCCCCTGAGCAATCAGATCCTCTGCCTTTCTCCGGGAGGCAATTCCATGGGCGGATAATATTTTTTGTAAACGTTCTTTCATAGCTCCGGTCCCCCGAACCAGCGTTCCCAAATGTGGCGGCGCTGCGGCGCCTCCTGCTGCTCCACGGTACTGCCGTAGATCAGATTGACCTTTCCAACCGGCTTTCCAGCTAGACAGATATAGGCAGTGCCTGCAGACGCGTTTTGCGCTACCGGGGCGTAGACGAATTCCGGCCCGGACAGCACCAGCTCCGGCTGTTCGTCCTGGGTTAGGGCGTAGGAGAAATCCTCCGCCGCAATCAGCTCTACCTGCTGGGATTGCCCGCCGAATACGGTGCGACTGCCCAGCACTGTCCCCGCCAGCACTACGGTTTTCTGCTGATATCGGGAAAAGCCGTCCTCCATCAGAGCGGAATGATCTTTCCAGTCGTCTGGATCGTGGATGGTTACCGCGATGAGCCGCCGGCCATTTCGCTTGGCGCTGGATACCAAAATCCGGCCAGCCGCTTTGGTAAAACCGGTTTTGACCCCTTCAGCGCCGGGAATCTGCCACAGTAGCTTGTTGTGGTTGGTCAGGCAGCGGTTTCCCACCGTAATGGTTTTGGTGGAAACGGTCTTTGCAAAAATCGGATTCTCCATGGCATGGGCCGTCAAAACTGCCAGATCCCGGGCGGTGGAATAGTGGTCCGGATGGTCTAATCCGTTGGGATTGGCGAAGTGGGTGCCAGTCAAACCCAGCCGTCTGGCTTCGTCGTTCATCAATTCGGCAAAGCCTTCCACAGTGCCGCCACAGTAAATGGCCAGAGCCACCGCCGCGTCATTTCCGCTATGAAGCATAAGGCCATACAGTAGGTCCTGAATTGTCAGCACTTCTCCCTCTTTTAAATACATCGAGGAGCCTTCCACACCCACAGCTTCCTTTGGAATGCGCATCCGATCCAACACGTTACACTGCTCGCACACCACCAGTGCCGTCATGATTTTGGTTGTACTGGCAATCAAACTCTTTTCATCTGCGTTTTTTTCGTACAACACCCGACCGGTACTGGCGTCCACCAAAATGGCCCGCTGCGCGCTGATTGCCTGTACCTTGGCCGGAAACAACAGGACGACAGCCAGCAATGTAGCCGCCGTCCACCGGTATCCTCGTTTCATACACATTCACCCAGGGCCAGTTTGCCCGGGAACATTAAAATTATTCCTCTTTCTTGCCCCGTTTGTTTACCAGAGCCGTGATTTGGTCAATTACGTCGGGTACCATCTCCACGACCCGCTCCGCCGTGGTGTTGGCGGCCACAGCCACAGGCAGCATCCGAACGGAGTCTCCCTTCATAATCAGAAATGCCACAGGCGTAACTTTGACGCCGATTCCGACCCCGCCGCCATACTGACCCGTCTGGGGATTGCTTTTAGAGGCAAAATCAGAACCGCCGCCGCCATAACCCACGGTAATTTTGGAAATCGGCAAAATGGTGGCACCATCTGGTGTTTGAATGGGATCCCCCACCACAGAATTGGAGTCCACCATCTCCCGCAGTTTGGCAAGGGTACTCTCCAACATATTAGGTACATTTTGGCTCATTGTGTTGCGCCGCCTTTCCGAATCGATAGGATTTTATAAACCTCTGGCAGAATGCGAAAACTCTGCCGAATGGTAAGCCATAAAAGTCGCCCTGGAGTAACGGTCAGCTCTAAAACGCCTTCCGCGTGGATATCTGACCCGAGAAAATCGCAATCTACCAGCAACCGCTTTTTCCGAATCCGAAACAATCGTTCTAGCTGGGCATCCAGAACACCCATAGCTGCCCAGATCCGGCTGTAGCACATGGCCAGGTTGTATGGATCCTCTCCAGCCAGGCAAAGCTTTAGCTCCAACCGATTGATTCGCAGGGCGTTGCGAAATTCCACCATCAGCTCCCACAGCCGCCTCAGCAGAGGAAGAAAGTCTTTCAGATTCCCACTGGTTTTTTTGGCCGCCGGCTGCGCCGGTTTGGCCGGAGATCGTGCTTTTTTCCGTTTGGGCGCGACTTTTTTGGGCTTTTTCTCGGATTTTTCCCTGGGAAATACCGGGATCCGGAAAACTCCTACCACGATTTTCACCTGGGGACCGCTTTCGTCATATTGAAGATGTACCCCCACAGGCAGACAACCGATTAGGAGAAGTATGCCCAGGGCAATCCACCAGCCCATTAGGAGGGACCTCCAACGGGAGCCTTCTGCGCCGGTTCTTCGCTGACGGGAGCAACTTCAAAACTGACCTTCTCGATTTCCGGTAGCTCGTCCAGACTGCTCAGGCCAAAGGTCCGTAAAAAGTCCGGCGTGGTCCGGTATTGAATGGGCCGTCCAGGCACATTCAGCCGTCCGGCTTCTTCAATTAAATGCTTATTTATCAGAGCAGAGATGGAATAGGCGCTGTCCACCCCACGGATCTGCTCTACCATGGCTTTGGTGGCAGGTTGATAATAGGCAATGATGGTAAGGGCCTCCAGTTGGGAAGCGGATAGTTTGGGCGGCTTGCGTGTTTCCAATGCCCGGGTTACATATTCTGCCATTTCCCCGGAGGATACCATCTGGTAGGCATCTTCCAACCGAATAATTCGAATTCCCCGCCGCTGGAATGCAAGCTGATCTGCCAAAGCGTCGGTGGCCGCTTGAATTTCCTCTGGGTCCACCTCTAATGCCATGGACAGCCGGCTGATTGCAACGCCTTCTCCCGCGGCAAAGAGAATTGCTTCAATTCTGCGTTGTAGCTCCTGCGCTTCCACTTACATTTCCTCCTTTGCCCCCTGCTCTGGTACATGGAGCAGCCGAACTGTGGGATTGTCCCCATTGACATCGTCCTCCAAGGCAACGGAATGGGTTCTACACAGCTCCAAAATCGCCAAAAACGTTGCAACAATTTCCGACCGGCTTTTATTGCCCCGAAACAATTCCTTCAACCGCTCTGCACCCAGTAAAAGCAGTCTGCGCAGCACTGTTCCCAGCTTTTTGGCCAAAGGGTATGGTTCTTTGCCCACAATTCCTTGGAAGATCGCTGTGGGTGGAGGGAGGGTCCGCTGATTTCGCTCAGCGATCAGCTCCAACGCATGGGGTAAATCTCCAGGCGCGTGCTGGTAGCGATAGGTTTTGTCCCGGCGCAAAGGCTCCGGCGGTTTGGTAAACATGCACCTGCCAATTTCATTGCGTGGCTCCAGAAAGGCCACTGCCTTGCGAATTTGCTCCAAAGCTTCTTTTCCAGCTCGCTCCTCTAGGGATTTGCGAAGCAAATCCAGCTCGCTCTGCGCCTCGGCTTGCTCCGCTGCGGATAGAAGCATTTTGGTTTTAATCAGCATTAAGTGGGAAGCCATGGTGATAAACTCGCTGGCAATTTCCATATCCAGTCGTTTCATCTCATCCAAATAGGCCAGATATTGATCCAAAATCGCTGTGATTGACACATCCTGAATCTCGATTTTATTCTTACTCAGCAGCAAAAAAATGACGTCCAGAGGACCTTCAAAATCCTCCATCTCTTGATTGCGGGTGTGAACAATGCCCTCTAGCCGGTACTGCGGTTCTCCCATAACGTCTGCGAAACTCTCCATTTGTTATTTTTTGTATTATATCATTGTTTTACAGGCAACGCAAGGGGAAGATATAAAATTGCTTTTTTTTAGAAAATATTGCATTTTTCCCGAAAGTGTTTTATAATACAGTTATCTTGCAAAACTGGAGGGATTTTTTTGGAAAGAAAACCGTTTCGCTTACCGCATATTTCACTTCCAAAACTGAACATCCACTTTCAGATTCCAAAGACCTTTGGCGAGTTTGAAAAGCTCATGGCTGTGGTTCTGGGGGTTGATGTACTGCTGTTTTTGCTCTATCTGACAGCAGCTGCTTTTGGCGTGGGATGGCTAAAAGGTGTCATGGCAATTTTAGCCATAGTACTGTCGGTTTTATCCCTGTTGCTCCTTTTTTTTAAGCAAGAAATCCGTAAATCCCGGAGCCGCTGGCTTGTGACAAGCTTTGGCGCTGTGATTTTTTGCCTGCTCATTTCTCTTTTGTTCCAGTACCCCCGGCCCGCGCCAAAGGCGGTGGACCAGTCTGGCGGCACCATCGCCTCGGCAACTTCAGATCCTACTGGTGATTCCCAGCAAGCAAGCCTGAATCCAAACAATGCGGCGGGATAAAAGCTGCCTTGTTAGAATATGTAAAACGGTCCCTGTTTTCTAAAACAGGGACCGTTGCAAATATTTATAGCCAGATGACGGGGGTTATTTCTTTTTTCCTGTGCCGATGTGATTTTTAATAAACTCTGGAAGCTTTTCCGAGATTAACTCTTTGTAATTCTTTGGGTGAAAACCGGATACCCGGCGCAAGGCGATGAGCTGGATGTGGGACATGTGCGCAACCAAGCTTTCGATGGATTGTATGATAAAGGTATCCCTGGCGATATCAATATTGTCCTCGATTTTCTCCATGGTTTTGTCCACAAATTGAGTCATTCGGTCGTCAAACCGCGTGCTCACTTCGGACAACTGCTTCTGCAAGTCGGTAAGAGAAACCGCAGTAATTGCGGTATCCGCCGCCAGAAGCGCCATCAGCAGCAAAGCGATTAGCTCCGCGCCCACATCCGGGAG
Organism: uncultured Eubacteriales bacterium; assembly: GCA_948439445.1. Lineage (GTDB taxonomy): Bacteria > Bacillota > Clostridia > Oscillospirales > Oscillospiraceae > Faecousia. The sequence continues at coordinate 5,167 of CAOJND010000048.1, forward strand.
CAGATTTACAAAACAGCAGAAAAGTGGATCCAAAATATACACCACAAGCAATCCGGCCACGCCGAACCCTAGAGAGGTAAACAGCGATATTCTTCCGTGGAGATTGAGCGGTAGGTCGCTGTAATCCCACCAATAGGCGTGGAACAGCTTTTCCAGCGCCCAGGATGTGACATATTCTAAAAATGCGCTGCCCACCGTACTGATCAGGAAAACCTGCCACCAGGCGTAGCCGGAGGGAAACAGCAGGGGACAGTGGAAAACACCGGCGGCAAGAACTGCGCCAACGCCGTAAATTGGGCACAATGGACCGAACAGAAAACCACGGTTTTGCCATTTTCGCTCTACAATGGTACAAAAGGTAGTCTCATATATATAACCCAGTACACTGTATAGGACAAACCGGATCAGGCAACGGCTTAAAAACACAGATACGCACCGGCCTTTCTCTGAAAAAATTCCCGGACGCAGCATATCTTATCTGCCAAGCATACAAGCCATGCCTCCCGACTTTGGGGCACTCTGGTAATATTTAGGGGCCACATATGACAGCGAATGATTTCTCGCTCACTTTCTCCCAGGGAAAAATAGCGTTTGGCGTTGTCGCTGGCCAGCTCAGCATGGGTAAATCCATGCCACCGGTGAGATGAATCTGGATCGTGCCAATCGTACAGATAAAAATCATGGAGGAATGCTGCGCGCAGCATGACTTTTTCCTTTGCGTGGAGACGGATCCGCCGGTTGATCCAAAGACAGGTCTGGCAGACCGCGTAGCAGTGATCAAATGTGGAGGTTGTTCCATGCTGGGAAAATTCTTTCATTTTTTGCGCCACAGGGGTGGTAAGATAGGCATTCAAAACCTGGCGCAAATAGCGTTCTTCTTCTTTACGCAGTTTCAAGTGTTTACTCCTTTTATTTGGGTGGCACAGAGCTGTTTGCCGGGCTTAGAGGTAGAACCGGTTGCCTCCAATGAACTCCCGTACAATACTGGTAGGGGGAATTTCATCTGCCACATCGGCTTCTAGCACATAATTGAGTACTCTTACAATGGAATGTACCTGCTCAAAGCAGGAGTTTTCTGGACCTATGGCCTGGAGAAGCGGGAAAATCTTCTTTTTCAGCACAGCCAGCTCATACAACGTAGAGCTGTTGAACAGCACATCCGCCTGCTCCTGGAAGGGATAGATCCACTTTTTTTCTCCCTGCCGGACGGAATCCCACATGGAGATGGTGTGCTCGACGGAAGCGCCTCTGGTCTCATAGTCCCGGACAATTCGACGAAGTAGCCGTAGATAACTTGTGGGAATCCGGTTGTGATCGTCTAGATTCAGTGGAAGCAGGGGACTGACATACATCCGAAAAACCAGACTGCGGTCAATTTTATCCGGTAGCAAGGTGGGATTGAGGCCGTGTAGCCCCTCCACCAAAATTACCGCGTCTTGTTCCAGATGCAGGTGATGCCCGCTCCAGCTGCGTTTTCCGGTCTGAAAGCTGAAACTGGGCAGCTCCACCTCTCCGCCGGATAACAAAATTTGAAGTTGCTCTCGGAATAGACCGGTATCAATGGTATTAATGTGCTCTAGATCCAGTCTGCCGTCTGGACCGGGAGCGATTTTATCCCGGTCAATATAGTATTCGTCCAAGCTCATAAGAATGGGCTTTTTCCCGTGTACGCGCAGCTGTACAGCCAGCCGGTTGGCCGAGGTGGTTTTCCCAGAGGAGCTGGGACCTGCCAGCATGACCGCTTTGGCGCCCCGGGCGCACACCTGGTCGGCAACCTGGGAAAAGCTGCGCTCATGCAACGCCTCGTTGACTCGGATCAGCTCTCGGATCCGTCCATTGACCACCAGATCGTTTAGATCTGCCACAGTTTCACAGTGCATCAGGGAGCACCAACGCTCTCCTTCAACAAACGCACTAAAAAACTTTGGCATCTGCTGATAATGGGCCACAATATCCGGCTGATCCTCTGCCGGGAAAATGAACAGAAATCCACCGGGAGCGGGCAAAAGCTCCCACACCGACAGGTAGCCTGTGGATGGCGTCATCTCCCCATAATAACAGTCCGCAAAATCCTCATTGGTGTATTCATCAAAAAATGGCTCCGTCCGATAAGAGAGCAGTCTGGCCTTGTCGGTCTGGCCATCCGCTTGGAAGTGGGTAATCGCGTCTTGGGTAGAGATTCTCCGCCGCAGAAGGGGAATGTTCTGCTCCACCAGGGCTTGCACCCGCTTTTTTAGTGCCGAAGCGGAAAAGTCTTCGCTTTCCACCTCCACATATAGGGCTGCTCCAAGGGTGCAGTTCATCTTGGCGCGGATCCCTGGATATAATTGCCGCAGAGCCAAAAACAGCACAAACTGGGCAGTACGGACATATGCTTCCTTCCCCTGATCATCGCCATAGCGGAGCAGCTGAATCACACCACCGGAGGCTGCCATGGCCCGCCGGGTCAAAGGCTGCTCCTGCCCATCGCTGGAGCCTCGCACCGGCACATAATTTAGGGTAAAAACCTCGCCGGCAATCTTTGCGGCTAAGGGACGCAGGGAAAGCTTTGGGCAGTCCAGGTCCAATTGCTGCACCAAATCCAGCAGAGTCTGCCCGGCCTGAGGCGTAATTGGATGTCCGTCAATGGTCAGTTGCATTCGGATTCCTCCCATTTGAAGATGTGGGGCTTATTATATCAGCATCCTCATGGGCTGTCAACGAAATGGGGGAGCCGGATTGTGTCTTGTTTTGGCACTTACCGCACCGGCCGCAGCCAGCACACCCGCTGCAGCCGTGTTTTCTAGGCCGAAACAGTACATAACCGAACCAGAGCACAACGAATCCCAATAAAATCCAGTCTAATATCTCCATCACAACATCACCGCTACATGATACACCAAAAACGCTACCAGCCAGGCGATTGTGCATTGGGCCAGTACCACCAGAACAGTCTTCCAGGTGGAATTCAGCTCGCGCCGGATGGTGGCTACCGCTGCCACACATGGGGTGTAAAGCAGGGTAAATGCCAAAAAGCTGCAAGCGGAGGCGGTGTTAAAAAGGCTATGAAGCGCCAAAGGCAATTGATTGTGTCCGACGCCCAACAGGACGCCTAGGGTGCTGACTACTGCCTCCTTGGCGCTGAAGCCGGATACCAGCGCTGTAACCATTCGCCAATCTCCAAAGCCAAGAGGGGTGAAAATGGGCGCTGCCATCCGGCTGATCATGGCCAGCAGACTGTTTGCACTGTCATCTACCACATTCAGTCGAAGATCAAAGCTCTGCAAAAACCATATTAGCACTGTGGCCACAAAAATTACGGTAAATGCCCGCTCTAAAAAATCTCTGGCTTTTTCCCACATCAGCAGGGCTACGCTTTTCACGGATGGGAACCGGTAGTTGGGCAGCTCCATCACAAATGGTACCGGCTTTCCCTGAAACAAGGTGTGCTTCAGCACCAAGGCGACCAAAATCCCCACCCAAATTCCCCCAAAGTACAGACTAATCATAGCGATTACCTCGCGGCCCGGGAAAAACGCCGCAGCAAATACGGAATAAATGGGAATTTTCGCGGAACAGCTCATAAAAGGGGTAAGAAGGATGGTCATCTTCCGGTCCCGTTCGGAGGAAAGGGTTCTAGTCGCCATAATCGCCGGCACAGAACAGCCAAATCCAATGAGCATGGGCACAAAGCTTCTTCCGGACAGGCCAAGCCGCCGCAGCAGCTTATCCATCACAAATGCAACCCGAGCCATATAGCCCGTATCCTCCAAAATCGAAAGGAAAAAGAACAGCACCAAAATTAGGGGCAGGAAGCTTAGCACGCTGCCCACACCGGCAAATACCCCGTCGATGATCAAACTATGTACCACCGGGTTGATGCCATAATTGGTCAAGAGCCGGTCTGTCAACTCCGTCAGGCCATTCACACCCATGGCCATCCAATCGGATAGAACCGCGCCAAACACATTGAAGGTGAGATAAAAAACCGCGCCCATAATTAAGGCGAACAGGGGAAGAGCCAGATGCTGGTCAGTCAGCACCCGGTCGATTCGAAGACTTCTGGCGTGCTCTTTGCTCTCATGGGCTTTTACCACGCATTCGGCGCAGACAGACTCGATAAACCGGTAGCGCATATCCGCCAGCGCGGCGTTTCGGTCCAGCCCGGAGTCGAACTCCATCTCAATTACGGAATGCTCCAGCAATTCCTTCTCGTTTTGACTCAGCTCCAGCCGGCTTAAGAATTCTTCATCGCCCTCGATTAGCTTTGTGGCACAGAACCGGCGGGAGAGGCCAATCCGGCGGGCGTGATCCTCGATCAAGTGACTGACTGCGTGGATGCACCGGTGCACCGCACCGTCGGGGCAGAAATCCAACACCTTTGGACGCAACTGATTTCTGGTGGTGCGCAACAGCGTATCTGTCAACTCGGAAATGCCTTCATTTTTTGCGGCGCTGATGGGTACGACAGGTACGCCCAGGCTTTCAGAGAGCTTGCGCACATCTACGCTACCGCCATTTCCACGCAACTCATCCATCATATTTAAGGCGATAACCATGGGGATTTGAAGCTCTAATAGCTGTAGAGAAAGGTATAGATTTCGCTCCAAATTGGTAGCGTCTACAATGTTTAAAATGCCGTCGGGCTTTTGCCGGAATATAAAATCCCGGGTGACAATTTCCTCCTGGGTATAGGGCCGGATGGAATAAATACCCGGTAGATCCACCACAGAATGCTCTTCATAACTGCGGATGGCGCCGTACTTCTGATCCACCGTCACGCCGGGAAAATTGCCCACATGCTGATTGGTGCCGGTCAAGGCGTTAAACAGGGTGGTTTTTCCGCAGTTTTGGTTTCCGACCAAGGCGAAAATCATCTTGCTTCCTCCCGAATCTGGATTTTCTGGGCGTCTTCCCGTCGGATGGTCAGCTCATATCCCCGAAGCTGGATCTGAATCGGATCCCCCATTGGCGCAACTTTTTGCAGAAGCACCCTGGTGCCCGGGATCAATCCCATGTCTAGAAAACGAAGCCGCAAAGGACCTTCTCCTCCGATCTGTGTAATCGTACCACTCTGCCCAATCTTTAAATCATTGATTGTCATGGCTGTCCCTCCACTGTATTGGGTCCTTCTAGTATAGTAATTTCCCGCCGGGAATACAACCACACAGCGTACCCCACGGCAGTTTGATTATGGCCGTCCGATGGACGCAATTTCATATGGGGTGGTCTGATACACAAAATAGTTCAGCCAGTTGGAAAATAACAGGTTGGCATGTCCTCGCCAGCGGACGATGGGCGCTTTGGTATCATCATTGTCGGGGAAATAATTCACTGGTACATGGATAGGAAGTCCCAGATTTTTGTCCCGCAAATACTCATTTTTTAGGGTGTCGGGATCATATTCCGCATGGCCAGTGATAAAAATCTGCCGCCCCTGCTTGTTCATCACCGCATACACTCCTGCCTGCTCTGAGGACGCCAGAATTTTCAATTCCGGAACGGCTTCCACGGCCTCCCGGGGAATGGTAGTATGCCGGGAGTGGGGTGCCCAGAAGGTGTCGTCGAAGCCGCGAAGGAGTATGGAACGCTTATAATCTGCGTGATGGGGATAGACCCCAAACAGCTTCTCTGGCAAAAGCTGCTTGTCCAAACCGTAGTGATAGTACAGTCCTGCCTGCGCGCCCCAACAGATGTGGAATGTGCTGTGCACGTTGGTCTTACTCCACTCCATAATCTCGCAAAGCTCCGGCCAGTAGTCAACCTGGGTAAAAGGCATCTGCTCCACCGGCGCGCCGGTAATGACCATCCCGTCAAATTTACGGTCTTTCAGTTCGTCAAAGCATTTATAGAAATTGAGAAGATGCTCTGGCGTGGTGTTTTTAGACTGATGCGAGGTGGTATGCATCAGCTCCAGATGAACCTGAAGCGGGGTGTT
>CAOJND010000049.1 GCA_948439445.1 uncultured Eubacteriales bacterium
AATACCTGCGCCAGCGTGTGCGTCTCATAGGTCCCATTGGCCCCGCCAAAATACAGCACAAAATCATCCCCACAGAACTCCCGCATCACCTGCCGGCACACCCCGCAGGGCGGAAACATGCCGGTAATCACGCCGCCCTTGCCGCCTACCACGGCAATTGCCTGAAAGTCCCGACGGCCATCGTACACCGCCTTAAAAAAAGCCATTCGCTCGGCGCAGACCGTGGGGGTATAGGAGGCATTTTCCACGTTGCACCCCTGATACACAGTTCCATCGGCACACAGCAGCGCCGCCCCTACCTGATAGCCGGAATACGGTGCATAGGCATGCCCCATTGCCTCCACCGCCTGCGCAATCAATTCCTCTGGCCCCATCTACCGTCTACTCCTTCCTGCAAATGAAATCAGCGCAGAATCTCCCCTGCAAAACTTTTCCCTGGGGTCTGGAATTGCACACCCAACAGCTCCGCCACCGTAGCCGCGATGTCTGCAAAGCTGGACCTGGTGCCCAGATTCACCGGGCGGACGCCAGGCCCCCAGATCAGCAGCGGCACATACTCCCGGGTGTGATCTGTGGTGGCGGTATACGCCGGATCGCAGCCATGATCCGCCGTGATCATCACCACGTCCTCCGGTCCCAGGACCTTCTGGAAGTCCGCCAGCCAGTGGTCAAATTCCGCCACGGCCTTGGCGTAGCCCGCCACGTCCCGCCGGTGGCCATAGAGCATGTCAAAATCCACCAGATTGGTAAAGCACAGGCCGTGAAACACCTTTTTCCCATAGGCCATGGTCTTTTCCATGCCGTCGGCGTTGCCTTTGGTGAAAACCTGCTCCGTCATGCCCCGGTGGGCAAAGATATCATAGATTTTACCCACGGAAATGCTAGCAAGCCCCACCGCCTTCACCGCGTCCAGCAGGGTCTGCCGGGGCGGTTCCAGGGAAAAATCATGTCGGTTTGTGGTGCGGGTAAAGCCGTGCGCCTGATCCCCCACATAGGGCCGGGCAATCACGCGGCCCACGCCATGCTTTCCCTGTAAAATAGCCCGCGCTTTCCGGCAGGCATCATACAACTCCTCCAAGGGAATCTTTTCCTCATGGGCCGCCACCTGGAACACGGAATCGGCGGAGGTGTAGACAATCCACTTGCCAGTATCTAACTGTTCCTGGCCATAGTCCCGAATCACATCGGTGCCGGAATAGGGCAGGTTGCACAGCACCCCCCGGCCGGTGGCCGCCTCAAAAGCGTCCAGCACCTCCCGGGGAAAGCCCTGGGGATAGGTGGGCAGGGGCTGGGGCGAGACGACGCCCGCAATCTCCCAATGGCCGATGGTGGTATCCTTTCCCATGGAGGCCTCCGCCAGCCGGGCCACCGCCCCGGTGGGGTCCGGCGTCCGGCCCAAAAAATCCAGGCCGTCCACATTACCCAGGCCAATTTTCTTCATATTTCCTGCGTAAAAGTCGGGATGGTTGTAAATCGATTCCAGGGTATGCACCCCTACATCCCCAAACTGGGGAGAGTCCGGCATGGCGCCGGCGCCGCAGGAGTCCAAAACGATGAGAAATACGCGCTTCATATGCCTTCCTCCACAGACTTAGGCCTGCTCCATCCGAACCGCTACCTCCAGCGCCACCTGCATCATGTCGGTAAAGGCGTTCTGCCGCTCCTGGGAGGTGGTCTCCTGACCGGTCAGGATATGATCCGAGATGGTGCAGATGCACAGGCCCCGCTTACCATAGCGGGCGGCGTTCATATACAAGGCCGCCGCCTCCATCTCCAGGGCCATGACCCCCATCTTCTTCAGGCCGTACACAGAATCCAGGCCCTTGGGCACATCCACATGGTCCCCATAGAACACATCTGAGGAATTCACATTGCCCACATGGTAGGGCACGCCCATCTGCTTGGCCACCTCCACTGCGTGGGACAGCAGCTCAAAGGAAGCAATGGGTGCAAATGTGCCGGGCAAATGGAACTGACTGGCCCAGTTGGAGTCGGTGCAGGCGCCCTGGGCGATCACCAAATCATACAGCTTGATGTTTTCCTGGATGGCCCCGGCGGAGCCAACCCGGATGATATTTTCCACACCATACTCGTTGAACAGCTCATGGCTGTAGATTCCAATGGCGGGCATCCCCATGCCGGAGGCCATCACGGAAACCCTAACGCCCTTGTAGACGCCGGTATAGCCCTGCACGCCCCGGACGTTGTTCACCAGGACAGGATTCTCCAAAAAATGCTCCGCGATAAATTTGGAACGGAGCGGGTCACCGGGCATCAGCACGGTTTTCCCAAAATCGCCCAGCTTAGCGCTGATATGCGGGGTTGGAATCGACATGATACGATCTCCTTTATTATAGATTTGTGGGCACGAACCAATTACTGTGCTTCGGCCGCCTTTGCCAGCTTTACGATCCGGGAGGTACCCAGGCGGGACGCTCCCAGATCAATGAACCGCTGGGCGTCCTCTAAGCTGGAGATGCCCCCGGCAGCCTTGATTTTCACATTGGGCCCCACATGGGCGGCGAACAGCTCCACATCGTGGAAGGTCGCTCCGGCGGTGCTAAAGCCGGTGGAGGTTTTGATATACTCCGCGCCGGACTGGGTGACCACCTGACACAGTTGAATCTTTTCCTCGTCGGTCAGCAGACAGGTCTCAATAATCACCTTCAGCAGCTTGCCCTTGCAGGCTGCGTGAATGGCCCGGATCTCCTCTTCTACCAAATCAAATCTGCCGTCTTTGACCCACCCCAGGTTGATCACCATGTCCACCTCGTCGGCCCCGTTGTCCACCGCGTCGGCAGCCATAAAGCACTTGGCAGCGGTGGTGTCGTAGCCGTTGGGAAAGCCAATCACCGTACAAATCGCCAATTGATCCCCCACATAATCCTTGGCCTGCTTCACATAGGAGGCGGGAATGCATACGGAAGCGGTTTGAAACCGGATTCCATCGTCGCAGACCTGCTTGATCTGCGCCCAGGTCGCTGTCTGGGAGAGCAGCGTGTGGTCGCATTTTCCTAAAATTTCTTTCAATTCCATGCCATATACGCTCCTTTTTGATTAGAAATTGCAATTTTTTCAGCCTCAATATGTTTTTAACCAGGTGATTTACGCCGGTTGCCTCATAAATCCACACTCTCCCCATCTCCATGGAGTTGGATTTTCCGATGCTCCTGGATTCCCCGGACCCAACACCGGTGGCACATGGCGATATAGCAGTCGTTGCCACCCAGCAGTAGCTGCTCTCCCTCGGTGATGATGTAACCATCCGCCCCAACGCGGGCGTTTACCGTGGCTTTTGCGCCGCAGTCGCAGATGGTTTTGATCTCCAGAATTGTATCCGCCACCTCCATCAGCCGCCGGCTGCCGCCAAACAGATGACACTGGAAATCGGTACGCAGACCAAAGCACATAATGGGCAAATTGAAATCGTCCACAATGGCACGAAGCTGGTCCACCTGCTCCGGCTCCAAAAATTGGCATTCATCCACAATAATCACATTGCACGAATCCTTTTTGGTCTGGCAGAACAGGGCATACACATCCTGACCAGGACAAATGATATCCACCCGCGCCTCCAGTCCAATCCGGCTCCGCAGAATGGGAAGCCCATCCCGGGTGTCGGCGCTGGGCTTGATCAGCCAGACGCGCAGCCCGTTTTCCTCGTAATTGTATTTTGTAATCAGGGCCTGGGCGGTTTTGCTGGAGCCCATCGCCCCGTACTTAAAGTAAAGTTTTGCCATATCTTAGCTCCTCCAAACGGATTACCCTTTCCCACGCCAGCCCAAATCATGGCTGATGGCAGCAGAAACTTTGCGCACACAGTCGATGGTCTTCCGGTCCGTGCCGGGCTGGCCCGTCCGCTGCACCTCGATGACCCCAATGGCGTAGCTGCATTGGCCGTCGCTGGTATATACCGGCGCGCCCACGCTTTGTAATCCCGCTTTATACTCTCCTCGCTCCATGGAGTACCCCAGCTCTCGGGTCAGCGCCAACTGGGAACTCAGACCTTCCCAATTTGTAATGGTAGCAGGTGTCATGGCAGGCATACCCCGGCGCTGAATCAGCTCTTTTGCCTGCGACTCCGGCATGGCCGCCAAAATGCATTTCCCTTCGCTGGTACAATGCAGCGGCAGGCGAATCCCAGGATCCGATGACACCCGAATGCTACCGTGGGGCTCCGCGCTGTCCACCACCAGAAGTTCATCTCCGCTGAGCCGGGACAGGCACACGCTTTCTCCCAGCTCCTTCGTCACCTGCTCCAACCAGGGCCTGGCAACGCTGACCACATTCCAAGAAGCCGCCACGCTGGTCCCCAGCTCAAAAAGGTGATACCCCAGCCAGTACTTTCCATCGCTCTTGTCCTGCTCCACCACCGCCGAGTTGAGCATGGAGGCCAGGAGCCCATGAACCGTGCTCTTGGCCCATCCAGTTTTCTGCACCAACTCCGTTAAAGACAGACTTCTTCCCGCTTGCCAAAAGCAGTCCAGCAGGACAATAGCCTTTTCCACAGAATGGACATACCGGCCCTGTGCCGCCATGGTAACTCCCCCCAATTTCTTCCAAATCACTCTTATTATCTTACAGCACTATGCAAAAATCAAGTACTTTTTCATTTCTTCCCAGATATTATTCCGCATTGCCGAACACCTACCCTTAGAATTTTTCCTGGATCACCTGGACACCAGCTTGCACAACCGTCTTCCAATCAGCCCCCAGAGCTTGGGCAAGTAGCGCATATTCCGTGTCGCAGCCCACCCCATGGGGCACCGCCCAGGCACCGGCATCGGAACCTGGGGCAATACTCCCTCCCAGGGCAGCACATAGGCGCACATTTTCCATCGCGCCTGCCAGAATCGTCTCAACAGCCGCCTGGTCATACCGCTTCTTTCCCAATAGATCGCCTATGGTGGATAAAGTCGGCACCCAGACCGTACCGGAGGACGCCAGCGCCGCCAGCGCCGGTTGATCCAGATAGGCGCCATGTTCAATCGAGTCCACCCCCGCCTGGCAAGCCGCCTCCACCGTTCGGGCACCGTTGGCATGGGCCATGACGGAAAATCCTTCCTCATGGGCAATGTGGATCAACTCTCGGATCTCCCCCGGCTCCAAGCCCGGCTGGGTCAGGACACCGGCATGGTCAAAATCCATCAGCCCGGAGATCATCAGCTTGATGAAATCACCGCCCTGCCTGCGCACTTCGGCCACCAGAATTCGGTATTCTTGCAGCGTCTCATACTGCCTGCCGATAAAGCCGCCGTAATGCCCCCAGCGGGAAATGGGATACAGCGGCGTCCGGTAGATGATTCCAAATTCCGCCGCCATGGCTCTGGCCGTCTTTCCAACGCCCCAGCGGTCCCCACCGTCGCGCAGATAGGTGACCCCCCGCCGCCGGTACTGCTCCAGCACCCGCCGGATCTGGGCACAGTCCGGCTCGTTTGCGTGGCGGGCAATGGCGCTTCGCCAGTCCACCCCATCCAAAACCATATGGATATGGCAGTCCACCATGGGCCTCCCCTCCCTTTTTTTCAGTATAGCATAGCCGATCCAATCTTGCAACAAATGCTAAAATTGAAATCGGAAATTTATTTTGTAATACTGTTGACATCCAAGGTACTATGTGGTACGATGTATATACGCAATCAACCAGAACTACGTTTTCCAGCGGAAGGGGGCACGACATGAATTTAGAAAAATGGAAATCGCAAATTGCCCGGGGGACCTTGGAATATTGCATCCTGCTCATGCTTCGCAAAAGAGCCTGTTATGGATATGAAATCCTGCAAAAGCTGAATCAAAATCCCATGCTGGCTTCCACAGAAAGCACCGTCTATCCGCTGTTGCGAAGACTACAGAACGAGGCCTACCTGTGCGCCACCTGGCAGGACTCTGCACAAGGGCTTCCCCCCAGAAAATACTACGCGCTGACATCCACTGGGCAGCAATATGTGGAACAACTGTCACAAGCTTGGGAGATGTTACAGGACGCCATTGCAAATATGAAAGAAGGGATATCATGAACAAAAAATTTGAAAATTATTTAAAGGAGATTGACCGGCTTTTAAAACCATTGCCGGCTTCCGAGCGGGCTGATATTGTAAAGGAGATACATGGCTCTATCCTGGAGATGGAGCGCGAGCATCTCTCCGACCAACAGATTCTAGAGCGGTTGGGCGATCCAAGCACCCTGGCCAGGGCCTACCTGGGAGACGCTTTGACCAAATGCGACGGATTGCGCCCGCGCCACCTGTTGATCTTTCTCGCCTTTCTAAGCCTGACTGGCGTCACAGGGATCTTTGTGATTCCCATCCTCGGCGTCTGCGCGCCGCTGCTTTTCCTGTGCGGGATCATCTCGCCGGTTGCCGGACTTGTGAAATCTGTGGGCACTTTATTGGGCTACGAGATTCCCTACATCATGTTTCAGTTTGGAAGCTTTACGCCGCCCGCCGTTCTGGTCTTTCCCATCTCTATTTTGATTGGCATCGGTCTGATTCTTCTGGGAAGAGGCGCCTGGCATGTACTCGTGCTCTATGTAAAGACCGTCAGCAACATCAAAGACCACTTATTTGATCCCAGTAACTTGTTTACCCGGCTCTTTCATAGAAGCGTCAACAAAGAATCATAAACCATTTGGAACATCAAAATGGCTAACCAGAAAATGAAACACCGGGGCAGCAAACAAATGCTGTCCCGGTGCTCTTTTTTCTGGCTCGTAAATTAGCCCTCTCCCTGGAAAAAGGGGGCGAAATAATTGTACCATTCCTCGAAGCTGCCATCCTGTGGCACCCCATCGCCGTCTGGCTGGGGCGCCGCCGTCTCCGGCGCAGGCCTACTGTCGAGTACAATGGAAAGCTGCATGGTCTTGCCAGCGCGGTATATCGAAACCGTGGTTTCATCGCCAGGCTGGAATTTCCGCAACACCCGGGTCAGGTCTAGATTGCTGGTAATCGGATACGCGCCTAGACCGGTGATAATATCCTTTGGCATGATCCCAGCAGCCTGGGCGCAGCTATCACTTTCCACACTGGCTACATAGGATCCCTGGGGCAAGCCATACATGGAGCTAATGGTCTGGTCCATACTCTGCACCGACACGCCCAAATAGGCTCCGGTGACATAGCCGTAGTCCTTCAGATCCTCCAACATGCCGATCACATCGTCAATGGGAATGGCAAAGCCAATTCCCTCAATGGACGCGCCGGAAGAGACGGAACCGGAATATTTAGCGGTGGTAATTCCCACCACCTGGCCGAGCATGTTAAACAGCGGTCCGCCAGAGTTACCGGCGTTGATGGCAGCGTCGGTCTGCATCATATAGATCACGCTACCGTCTGTGCTCACCGTCCGGTCCTTGGCGCTGATATAGCCCACCGTCAACGTGGAGGTCAGCTTACCCAAGGGATTTCCAATGGCCACCACCTGATCGCCCACCAGCAGGCGATCGCTGCTGCCGATGACCACAGGCTGTAGATTCTGCGCCTCAATTTTCAGCACTGCCACATCGTTATTGCTGTCGTAACCCACCAAGGATGCGTCGTACTCCGTACTGTCACTGGTGGTCACAGTCAGTGTGTTCGCCTGTTCCACTACATGGTAATTGGTCACCACATAGCCGTCCTCCGTCAGCACAAATCCGGAACCCGTGGAAGCCCCCGGGGCAGGATTGGTCCCATCGGCGGTCTTTTGGCCGGAAATCGCCACCACGCTGGCCACATTTCCGGCATAGATCTGGCTGGGCGTCATCCCCTCTTGGTTCACAGTAATGGTGTTGGATACCCCATTACCACCTCGGTCCGCCATAACGTCGGCCTGCTCCTGAATCTGCTGCTGCAAAGCATAAATCTGCTGCGACGTCTGTAGCTGTGCCTGGGCCATCTGTTCTTCCCAGCGCCGGTTGATAACCGAGGCTGTAACCGCGCAGGCAGCCCCGATGATCCCCAGACCAAGCACAGCCGCCAACACGGAAAAACCAATCCATTTTTTGGATCGGGGTTGCACATCGACAGACGCCGTGGCTTCCACCGGCGGCTGAACCATCGTTTCTTCAACCTGCTCGCTCGCCACTTCCTCCGGCGCTTCCGTCTGCGCCTCCGGCGAAGCGTCTTCTATGGGCATGGCCGTCTCCCTCGTCTGCTCCAATGGGTCTTGCTCCTGCCACTGTTCTTCCTCCATGGCCTCTACTCCTCCCTCTGATGCGCCAAGCGCTCCCATCTCTAAGTGTATGGAAAATCCGCCAGATTATCCAATTTCCGCCAGACTGGTACTCCACCGGCTGAACTCATCGGCATAGATTGCCGCGTCCTCCTCCGGACATGCCGATTGGCAAATCCAGTAGGCCTGCTCCGTCTGGGTTACCACGAGATAATAGAAATAGGTTTGGCCCTGCTCATCTTGCTGGGTAAATACTGTGGCCAAATTGCCATATTTATCCGGCGTACAGGCTTCCAACCCGTTGGCGTCGGTGACGGCTTTGGCATACTCCTCTAAAGAAAAACCCTCGCCCACCTTTTCTTTTGGCTCTGAAAACACCAAGGTGACCACCTTGCCGCCCAGCAGCGCGGCGTCATACCCCTCCATGGTCTGAAGCTCCATGCCAGGCATGGCGTACAGCTCCATCCCGCAGCCCAGGTCATACCGTTCCAGACCGTCGTAGTCCGCCGGCGCATATTCCCCCTGCCGCAGCAGCCGAATACTCTTGCCGGACTGGGCGAAGGGTTCCGCCCATATTCCATCTTCCGTACAATCGGTAAACGTAAAGGTATAGGTAACCTCCCCGGCTGGAATCAAATAGCTCCAGCATTGGAAGGGCACATCCGCCACCGTCATAGAATAGACGGCATATAGCGCCTCTAGACCATCCACCGTAACAATATCCATGGTGTCCACCTGGGCACTGTCCTGGTCCGCCGCCACTGCCAGTCGCTCCAAAAGCGTCTGTTGGGTATACGACAGCACATCCTCCTGCGGTCCCTTTCGAACCACAATGCTAGAGGCGTCCTTCGGCGCGTTGGGACCTTCATAGATGGTAATCTCATCTGTCGCAGAAGCCGCTGTAAAGCCCTGGGGAAGTTTCAAATACGCATCATGGATTACCACCGAAAGCGTTTGTGCCGCTTCTGTTGACGGCTCGGACGGGGCCTCGGTGGTAGGGGGTTGGGTCGCCTGGGTGGCAGGCGGTTGCGTCGTTTCACTGGGCTTCACCGGCTCCGGCTCGGTGGTGCAACCCGCCAAAAACACAGTCAATACAAGCAAGCAAATTGCCTTTGTCATAGAATTCTCCTTTGGCCAAAATAGTGGATCCATTATAGCATATTTTCTCCGCTTTGCAACCGCCCGTTTCCGACGAACTGTGTTAAACGCATCAACGCATTGGGAATATTCTCCTCCCGCACACCGCCATAGTTCACAACCAGACAGTGCTGCGCCGTTTTTGGAACCGGACCACTGTAATACTCGCTCAGGCACCGCACCCGGATCCCCGCCTGAGCGCACAACTCCGTTAACCTGCCATCGCTCCGGGGGGTATCCACCCGCACCAGAAAATGTAACCCTGCATCCTGCTCCAGCACCGTAAGCCTTTCAGCAAAGGGGCACCGCTCCAGTTCCTCCAGGATTCGGTTTCGCCGGGATTTGTAGAATTTGCGCATCCGGTTGATATGTTTTTCAAAATATCCCTGGGTTAAAAACTCCGCCAGGGCATATTGCTCAAAACTCGATACCGTACAACTATAAAACCCAAAGGACTGCCGGAAGCGCTCCATCAGTGCCGGCGGTAACACCATATAGCTGATTCGAATGGCCGGGGCCAAGCTACGGGAAAAGGTGTTCATATAGATCACCCGGCCAGCACGGTCCAGAGACTGCATGGCGGGAACCGGGTGGCTGTTAAAACGAAATTCGCTGTCGTAGTCGTCTTCAATGATCCAGCGGTCTCCCGCCGACGCCCATTCCAGTAGGGCAAGCCGGCGTCGCATAGGGGTAATCAACCCGGTGGGAAAATGGTGCGCAGGTGAAAAGTGAAGCACCGATGCCCTCTCCAAATCGTCCAGGCGAACACCCTCTCGATCCAAACGTGCCCCCACACATGAAACACCGGCGGCCTGATAGATCTGCCGGATTTTTTGATACCCCGGCTCCTCTACCGCATAGCACTTCTCCCGGCCCAGTAGCTGCACCAGCAGATTGTAGAGAAAATCGGTCCCCGCTCCAATAATAATCTGCTCCGCAGACACGTGCAGATCCCGAAATCCGGCCAGATGCGCGGCAATGGCCTGCCGCAGCGCCAGACATCCCCTGTTTGGCATGGGCGACAGCAGCTGCAAGCCCTGATCCAGCATCACCTTCCGCTGAAGCCGGCTCCATACGGAAAAGGGAAACTGTGCCGGTCCATTGGCTGTCAAATCCACCGGAAATTCCGCTGCCTGGGCTTCCGCCGCCACAGGGGTGGGACTGGCGCTCTGCCCATGCTCCACCGCTTCCACATAATAGCCACGCTTTTCCTCGGAGCGGATAAAGCCTTCACTGAGCAGTTGGTTGTAAGCAGCCTCTACTGTGACCTTGCTCAGCTCCAAATTTTCCGCCAAGGCCCGCTTGGAGGGCAGCTTCTCTCCAGCGCGTAGTTGTCCGGATAAAATATCCCGGCGAATGCAGCGATACAGCGCCTCATACAGCGGCACCCCAGGCTGCTTTTTCAATTCATAGGTCAGCATTTCCAGCCTCCTTTTCGGTGGGATCAGGCTGATTTTTTCTTTTTCCGGGCAGCCAGAAAGGCCCTTCCCTTCTGAATTCCCTGATCCGCCCAGTCGAAAGAGCGCTGAATGGCAAAGAACACCGTAGGCGTCATAATCACCAGCGTCGCCATCACCAGGGTTGTGCCCATGGTAACCGTGCCCAGATCAAAGGCCTCCCGCAGTACGGTAAAGCATACCGCCAACGCCAGCGCCATGGCCCCCCAGATCAGCCTGCGCATCCGGTCAAAGGGTTTACAGACCTGGAACAGCACCAGAAGGCCTACAATGCCCAAAATGGCCGCGCACACTGTGGAGATCCCCTCCAGCGG
>CAOJND010000050.1 GCA_948439445.1 uncultured Eubacteriales bacterium
AAGAGGCGGGCCTTATGGCCCGCCTCAGTTTATTAAAAAAGCCTCGCAGCGTTCGCCGCCTGCGGGCGGCGAAGAAAATACTTCTCAGGCTGTAAGTGTGGGAGTTGTGCGCTTGCCGCGTACAACGAGTGCGGGGCGCTCCCTGGGTCTTTTTTTTCCAAAAAAACCAAGGGGTTTTTTCTACTGTCTCGGGGGGTCCTAAGGCCCCCCCTCAGTGTGAGGGGCCGCTTCTACTAGAAGCGCCCCTTCTGGAAAAGCTTTTCCTTACTTCCGGCGGAAGGACTTGCAGTCCGTGCACTGGTCGACGGTGGGGTTCATCTCGTGGGTGCCCACAAGAATGGACTCCAGGGAGCAGTAGTTAGAAGAGTTGCAGTGGTTTGCACACTCCTGAACGGTGCATTCGATGCACTTGTTGGCATGGCAGCTCATGGCGTTCGCCTCCTTTTTTTGAACTGGGCCTAGTATGCCCGCAGATAGGACAATTATTCTGGGCAATCCATATGTTGTCGAGGCCTGGGAAAGTACGCCGGGGAGCATTGCCATTTCCGTCAAAATATGCTATACTAAAATTATCAAAAATGGGGCTGCAAAGCAGCCCCTATGAGAAATGCGGGACGCCCCGCCAGCGGTCGGAAGCACCGCCCATCCCGCACACTCATCAGTATGCCCCAAAAGCCCGGGATGTTCCAGGCAAAGGCGGCCCAGGGAGGCTTTTTTATGGCAATGGTTTCTCCTTCGATTCTGGCGGCGGATTTCGCCAATCTGGAACGAGACGTGGAGGCGATCCGGCGCAGCGGCGCGGATTATGTCCATGTAGATGTGATGGACGGCCAGTTCGTGCCCAATATTACCATCGGCATTCCGGTGGTGAAGGCGCTGCGCCGTGTGACGCCGATGCCGCTGGATGTGCATCTAATGATCGACAGGCCCATCCGGTATGTAGAGCGGTTTTGTCAGGCCGGTGCCAATTTGCTGACCATCCATGTGGAGGCGGACAGTCAGGAGAAGATTCAAGACGCATTGCGCCAGATCCGGCTGCTGGGTGTGAAACCGTCTATTTCCCTGAAACCCGGCACCCCGGCGGAGGCGGCGGAGCCTTTTTTGACCCTGTGCGATATGATCTTGGTGATGACGGTGGAGCCCGGCTTCGGCGGCCAAAAATTTATGGTGGACATGCTCCCCAAGCTCCGTGCCCTGCGCAATCGGTTGGACCAGGTCAATCCAGACTGTGTGCTGGAGGTGGACGGCGGCATCGATTTGACCACAGCGCCAAAGTGTACCGGCAGCGGCGCGGCGGTTTTGGTCACGGGTTCGGCCTTTTTCCGGTCGCCGGACCGGGAGAAATTTGTGCAGGCGCTGCACATGTGTTAGCTTCCCGGTTTACGCCTAGGAGAAGCCGGAAAAAAGTTGAAAAATTTCAAAAAATCTTGTTGACATTTGCCCCCTTCGGTGGTATTCTTAATTCAGTACAGAAATACCGATTTCTGTCCATTCATGTACGGAAAGTCAATCCAACGGCGGACCGTATCAATCCTGTTCTGGACTGAGCCAACCAACGGCAGGTCCAAATTATGTACAAGGAGTGTATGATTATGGAATTCAAAACCGACATCGAGATTGCGCAGGAGACGCCAATGCTCCCCATCACCGAGATCGCTAAGACCGCGGGTGTGGACGAGAAGTATCTGGAGCAGTACGGTAAGTACAAGGCCAAGGTGGACTACAACATCCTCAACGAAGTGAAGCGCCCGGATGGCAAGTTGATCCTGGTGACCGCGATCAACCCCACCCCTGCTGGCGAGGGCAAGACCACCACGACCGTTGGCCTGGCCGATGGTATGCGCTTGATTGGAAAGAACGTTCTGGTCGCTCTGCGTGAGCCCTCTCTGGGCCCCGTGTTCGGCGTCAAGGGCGGCGCAGCCGGCGGCGGTTACGCACAGGTTGTCCCCATGGAGGATATCAACCTGCACTTTACCGGCGACTTCCACGCAATCGGCGCGGCCAACAATCTGCTGGCTGCTATGTTGGATAACCATATTTATCAGGGCAACGCGCTGAACATTGACCCCCGGCAGATCACCTGGCGCCGTTGCGTGGATATGAACGACCGCCAGCTCCGCTTTGTGGTGGACGGCCTGGGCGGCAAGGCCAACGGCACGCCTCGTGAAGATGGCTACGATATCACCGTGGCTTCCGAAGTTATGGCGGTTCTGTGCTTGGCTTCCGATATCAACGACCTGAAGGTTCGTCTGGCCCGCCTGGTGGTGGCCTATACCCGGGACGGCAAGCCCGTTACCGCTGGCGACCTGAACGCCCAGGGCGCTATGGCTGCTCTGCTGAAGGACGCGCTGAAGCCCAACCTGGTGCAGACCCTGGAGCATACCCCCGCTTTTGTACATGGCGGCCCCTTCGCCAACATCGCCCATGGCTGTAACTCCGTTACCGCGACCAAGATCGCCATGCGTCTGTCCGACTACACCATCACCGAGGCAGGCTTTGGCGCTGACCTGGGTGCGGAGAAGTTCCTGGACATCAAGTGCCGTATGGCCGGCCTGAAGCCCAGCTGTGTGGTTCTGGTAGCCACTGTCCGTGCGCTGAAGTACAACGGCGGCGTGCCCAAGGCCGAGACCGGCAAGGAAAATCTGGAGGCGCTGGAGAAGGGCCTGCCCAACCTGCTGCGTCATGTGGAAAATATTACCACCGTCTACAAGCTGCCCTGCGTGGTGGCCATCAACCGGTTCCCCCAGGACACCGAGGCCGAACTGGAGCTGGTGGAGCGCAAGTGCAAGGAGCTGGGCGTCAACGTTGCGCTGTCCGAGGTTTGGGGCAAGGGCGGCAAGGGCGGCGTAGCTCTGGCAGAGGAAGTGGTTCGTCTGTGCGAGCAGCCCAATGATTTCAGCTTCTCCTATGAGCTGGACCGGCCCATCAAGGAGAAAATTGAGGCCATTGTCAAGCGGATCTATCATGGCGACAGCGTGAACTTCACTGCCAACGCCGAGAAGCAGATCAAGACCCTGACCGAGCTGGGCTATGACAAGATGCCCATCTGCATGGCGAAGACCCAGTACTCCTTCACCGACGATCAGACCAAGCTGGGCGCGCCCACTGGTTTCACCGTCACCGTTCGGAACGTGAAGGTTTCCGCCGGCGCCGGCTTCCTGGTTGCCCTGACCGGTGAGATTATGACCATGCCTGGTCTGCCCAAGGTGCCTGCTGCCGAGCGTATCGACGTGGACGAGACGGGCAAGATCTCCGGCCTGTTCTAATTCCGATTTTGCAAAAGCACAGGCGGCCAATCCGCCTGTGCTTTTTCCGCTGGCCCCAGGGATTTTCCAGGGGCGGTAAAGCCATGAAAACACAACAAAAGGAGTATTTGATAATGGATATGACCAACGAATCCTGCCGGAAATTTGTAGAGGTTCTGGCTTCCAATGCCCCGGCCCCTGGCGGCGGCGGCGCTGCCGCTCTGGTTGGCGCCATTGGCACCGCTTTGGGCAATATGGTTGGCTCTCTCACCGTGGGGAAGAAGAAGTACGCCGATGTGGAAGCGGAAATCGTTGCCCTGAAGGAAAAGTGCGACGCGCTCCAGACCGAGCTGCTGGATCAGGTGGAAGCCGACGACAGGGGCTTTGTGCCCCTGGCAAAGGCCTACGGCATTCCCAAGGACGATCCCACTCGGGACGCTGTTCTGGAAGAGGCTACCATCACCGCCTGCGCCGTTCCCATGCACATTATGGAGCTGTGCTGCCAGGCCATCGACTATATCGCCGTGTTTGCCGCCAAGGGCAGCCGTCTGGCGGTGTCCGACGCCGGCTGCGGCGCGGTGTGCTGCAAGGCCGCGCTCCAGGCTGCGTCGCTCAATGTGTTCATCAACACCAAGAGCCTGAAAAATCGCGCCGTCGCGGAGGAAATGAATGCCAAGGCCAATGGCATGCTGGACAAGTACTGCGCGTTGGCGGATGAGATTTTCACCGCTGTCCGGGCCAATTTTTAATGTTGTAGAAGCTACCATACATATTTAGGAGGATAACCGCAATGGCAAAGCTGTTATTGGGCAAGGAAGTCACCGACGCCCTGAACGCAAAACTGATGGAGCGCACTGCCGCCCTGCGGGCGAAGGGCGTTGTTCCCACTCTGGCGATTGTGCGCTGCGGCGCAAATCCCAGCGACCTGAGTTATGAAAGAGGCGCCACCAAGCGGGCCGAGCTGGTGGGCGTGGAGATTAAAAAGTATGAGCTGCCTGAGGATGTGACCAAGGAAGCTCTGCTTGCCACCATTGATGAGATCAATGCCGACGCTTCTGTGCATGGTGTGCTGATGTTCCGGCCCCTGCCCAAGCATCTCAAGGCGGATCAGGATGAGATCTGCAACCGGCTGAGTCCTGAAAAGGATGTGGATTGCATGACCGACCTGTCCAATGCCGGCGTATTTGAGGGCCGCAACGATTTGGGCTACGCCCCCTGCACCCCCGCCGCCTGCATGGAGATTTTGGACTACTACGGCATCGACTGCAAGGGCAAGACCGCTGTGGTCATCGGCCGGAGCCTGGTGGTGGGCAAGCCCGCCGCCATGATGCTCATGGGCAAGAACGCCACGGTCACCGTGTGCCACACCAAGACCGTGGATACGGCGGCTGTGGCCCGCCAGGCGGATATTCTGATCTCCGCCGCCGGTGTGCTGGGCAGCCTGACCAAGGAGTTTGTCCGGCCCGGCCAGGTGGTCATTGATGTGTCCATCAATTGGGACCCGGAAAAGGTGAATGCCAAGGGCGGCAAGGGCGCTATCGCTGGCGACGCCGTGTTTGAGGAAGTGGAGCCGATTGTAGAGGCCATCACCCCGGTGCCCGGCGGTGTAGGCAGCGTGACCACCTCGGTGCTGATGAAGCATGTGGTAGAGGCCGCTGAAAAGATCTGACCATTTTGCCTGCCGGGGCTGTCTCAAGAAATGGCCTACACGGAGGCCTTTGGTGAACCGGCAGGCAATCTTGTTTTTGTGTTTTGGTTTTCCAGGGAGGGAAATATCCATGAAAAAAATTAAAGATCTCTCCGAAAGCAGCTTTTTAAAACTGTTTTTCGCTTTTATTACCGCCTGTTTTTTGGTAGCGGCCTTTTGCATGCCGGACCGGGGGCAGATGCTTTCCGGCCTGTGGCAAATTGTCAGCCAGCCCAGTAAGATTTCCACCAACTATTTTGCCGTGGGCGGCTACAGCGCCACATTCTTAAACATGGGTCTGGTGGCCCTGATCTGCCTGGGGCTGTACCATCTTCTAGGGGCCAAGGCCAATAATGTGTCCACCCTGGCGTTCCTGCTGACCCTGGGTTTCTGCGGTTGGGGCATCAATGTGCTGAACATCTGGCCCACGGTGCTGGGCGTTGCGCTGTACTGCCTGGTGCGCAAGGAGAAGGTATCCGCCAATGTAAATGCCATGCTGTTCTCCACCGGCATTGCGCCGCTGATTACGGAGCTGTTGGTGCGCTATCCCAATCCGGAGACGGTGGGATTCAGCCTGGCCGGGGTTCTGGTGGCCCTGGGAACAGGACTGTTTATTGGCTTTTTCCTGCCGGCGGGATTGGCCTATTCCCCCAAGGTCCACAAGGGCTTGGATCTGTACTCCGCCGCTCTGCCGGTGGGTATGACGGCGTTCCTGCTGCAAGCTATTTTCTATAAGACCCCCGGTGTGGAGCTTCCCGCTGCCCCTGCCGCGGAGACCTTGGCGGTTGCCGCGCCGGTAACGGTAAATGTATTCTGCTGTGTGGTCTTTGGCCTGTGCATTGTCCTGGCTCTGGCGCTGGGGTGCCAGCCAAAGGACTATCTGCGGGTACTGACAGCCAAGGACCATGTGGCCAGTGTGTCCGGTAGCTTTGGCAATGCGGTATTCCTGATGAATGTGGGCGTTTTCGGCCTGTTCATTTTGGCGTATTACAATCTGATTGGAGCGACCATGAACAGCGTGACCTTTGGCGTCATGTTCTGCATGCTGGCCTGCTGCAACTCCGGCTCTCATCCCGGCAGCACCTGGTCGATTTTGCTGGGCTACTGGGTGGCGTCCATGGTGTTTGGCTGGCTGTCTCCCGTGCTGGGCGGAAGCTTTGCTGGTGCGCTGAAAAGCCAGGCGATCATTGCCGGACTGTGCTACTGCAACGGCTTAAGCCCCATCTCCGGCAAATACGGCTGGCAGTATGGCTTTGTCGCGGCGGTGCTGCACTATCTGTTGGTCACCTCGGTGCCCAGCCTACACGGCGGCTACTGCCTGTACAACGGCGGCTTTACTGCGGCGCTGGTCTGCATTTTGCTGGTGCCGGTGCTGGAGCGGTTTTTCAAGACAAAAGAAGAACGGCGGCTGGCTTGTTAAATGATAACCACCGGCCATGCCGGTGATAGCTGGGCCTGTTGCAAAATCGAGATTTTGCAACAGGCTCTTATTTTTTTCCTTATTTTTAGTTATGTCTCGTTTTCGTATCTTAATGGACAATAGAAAATTACAAGGTCCAGCTTGCGAGAGTCGCTTGTCTTGTTTGTATCTTTTAAATCACAGTGAATATAAAAATCACCCAACCCAAAACCAGTTACACTTTCTTCAAATACACGGAGTTCTTTTGTCTTAAAGTTTATAATGCCCACATCAAGTGCTTTTTGGTGAATGCTATCTATGAGTTTATTCAAGCAGTTCTGACATAAAAAAGCGGCAACTTTCTCTATATCAAGTGTTTCATCAACATAAAGAGACATAGAAACATCTGCGTGCCCCCGGTCGGGGTCTATCATTAAGGAAGCCCAAAAGTCATTTTCTTTATTTTTAAATGTATGCATGGATATATTGCCGCTGTTTCTTTCAATAAGGTTACCATTCCAGTCATACCGGTTTATCTCAATGGGTATGACCTCGAAGGTGTTTAGACAGATGATACCAATATTATTTTGTCCCCACTCAATTATATGAGAGGTATCCTCTCGGCAGAGAAAGCAATTTTCAGAGGAAATGGAGGAGGTATAAATAGCTTTCTCAGATAAATTACTCCCCATGTTTTTCTCAGGGCTGCAGCCCACTTGGAACACAAGGAGCAGAACCAGCAAAGTGATGATGCGTCTTATCATTTGTTACCTCCTGTTCTGGTTTCTATGTGCGTAATACTGCATGATTATTTCCAACTTATCGTAGCCTTGTATGAGCTTTTCAGTTCCGTGGTTGATAACGGCATAGGTATTTTGCTTTGTCATTTTTTTCTCCTTTGAAAAAGCGTTTTCTACTCATGATTTTCCTATCATATCATAAAATTTTCAATTAGTACAGCTACATGGACTAATTTTTGCAGCTCTCACCATATAATAATTAATATAGTTACGGGAAAAAGTGTGGTGAGGCCAGGATGCAGTTAAATGAGGCTGTCAGTCAACGATTGACAGAACTTCTAAAAGAAAAGGGCATGACGCAGTATCAACTCTATATGAGAAGTGGCGTTGCCAAATCCACCATTGGGTGTGTGATAAATTGCACATATGATTCCATGAAGTTAAGAATCCTCCATGAGCTATGTCAGGGCCTTGAGATCAATATGTATGAGTTTTTTCATTCACCGCTTTTTGAAGAGAGTAATCTGGACCCATAATAATCTATACTCCCCCGGTAGCGTTGCTGCCGGGGGAGCGCGTTAAAATGAAAGAAGCTAACACGGTTAATTTCAGAAAAAAGTGGAAAAAATATATTGCAAAATCCAGATTTCTATGCTAGAATATCCCGTGTGTCCGGTAAGTTCGAGCTGATATATTGGGATGTCGCCAAGCGGTAAGGCACCAGACTTTGACTCTGGCATCCGTCGGTTCAAATCCGGCCATCCCAGCCACGATCCGCTAGCTCAGTTGGCAGAGCAATTGCCTTTTAAGCAATGGGTCCGGGGTTCGAATCCCCGGCGGGTCACCACGTCGGAGCAGGCTTTGTATTGCTTGCTCCGGCGTTCTTTTTTGCGGTAGGTGGACTTGATACCGGCGCTGTTCTGCATAAAATAACCTCTTTTTCCGAATTTCAAATTGCTTGAAGATGCGTATTTTTGCGGGCGGGCATTGACTTTTGCGGGGGAAACCTTTATAATATCCGATGGAAACCGATGTTTTCTGAATTTGTCAATCCAGCGGCAGGGACTTTGCCGCTTAAAGAAAGGAATTTTTGCCATGATTTACAGTGCAGAAGTGCAGAATATGTGCTCCGTGGCTAAGGGTGCCTACCACGGCCCCGCTCCCATCCCCGAGGAGGGTAAATGGGTTCAGGCCAGGGAAATCAAGGACATTAGTGGCTTTACCCACGGTGTGGGCTGGTGTGCACCGCAGCAGGGCGCCTGCAAGCTGACCCTGAATGTGAAAGAGGGCGTTATTGAGGAAGCGCTGGTGGAGACGCTGGGCTGCTCCGGCATGACCCACTCCGCAGCTATGGCGGCCGAAATTCTCATCGGTAAGACCATTTTGGAGGCGCTGAACACCGACCTGGTGTGCGACGCGATCAATACCGCTATGCGGGAGTTGTTCCTGCAAATTGTTTATGGCCGCAGCCAGTCTGCCTTCTCCGAAGGCGGTCTAGTGGTGGGCGCCTCCCTGGAGGATCTGGGCAAGGGCCTGCGCAGCCAGGTGGGCACCATGTTCGCCACCCGGGCCAAGGGTCCCCGCTATCTGGAAATGGCGGAGGGATATGTGACCCGTTGCGCGCTGGATCAGGATAACCTGATCATCGGCTATGAGTTCATCAATCTGGGCAAGATGATGGACTTCATCAAGAAGGGCGACGACGCTGGCACCGCTCTGGAGAAGGCCAAGGGTCACTACGGACGCTTTGAAAGCGCCTGCAAGTACATTGACCCCCGGAAGGACTAAGAGGAGGACAAAAACATGGCTTTGTTTGAAAGTTACGAAAGAAAAATTGACAAGATCAATGGCGTCCTTGCTCAGTATGGCCTGAACTCCGTGGAGGAGTGCCGGGAGATCTGCCAGGCAAAGGGCTTTGATCCCTACGCCATTGTCAAGGGAATTCAGCCCATCTGCTTTGAGGATGCCGCCTGGGCGTATACCGTAGGCGCCGCCATCGCGCTGAAGAAGGGCGTAGCCAATGCCGCCGAGGCCGCCGAGGCCATTGGCATCGGCTTGCAGGCGTTCTGTGTCCCCGGCTCTGTGGCAGAGGACCGGAAGGTTGGCCTGGGCCACGGCAACCTGGGCGCTATGCTCCTGCGGGACGAGACGAAGTGCTTTGCCTTCCTGGCTGGTCACGAGTCCTTTGCCGCCGCCGAAGGCGCGATTGGCATCGCCCGTTCCGCCAACAAGGCGCGCAAAGAGCCGCTGCGGGTGATTTTGAACGGCCTGGGCAAGGACGCTGCCCAGATCATCAGCCGGATCAATGGCTTCACCTATGTGCAGACCAAGTTTGACTATTATACCGGCGAGCTGACCGTGGTCAAGGAGTACAAGTACTCCGATGGCGAGCGGTCTGCCGTTCGTTGCTTTGGCGCCGACGACGTCCGCGAGGGCGTGGCCATTATGCACCACGAGGGCGTGGACGTGTCCATCACCGGCAACTCCACCAATCCCACCCGGTTCCAGCATCCTGTGGCTGGCACCTACAAGAAGGAGTGCGTGGAGCAGGGCAAGAAGTACTTCTCCGTGGCCTCCGGCGGCGGCACCGGCCGTACTTTGCACCCCGACAATATGGCGGCTGGCCCCGCTTCCTACGGTATGACCGACACCATGGGCCGGATGCACTCCGACGCCCAGTTCGCCGGTTCCTCCTCCGTGCCTGCCCATGTGGAAATGATGGGCTTCTTGGGCATGGGCAACAACCCCATGGTCGGCGCGACCGTGTCCGTAGCTGTCGCTGTGGAGGAGTCCCTGAAGGGATAATATAGCATAATCACAGTTTTTTGACCTCCCGACGAACCGTCGGGAGGTCATTTTCAAATTTTCCATAAGGACGTATGGTAAAACGATAACATGACAGTCGTTTTTCGCAAGTGTGGAAACCGGCTATGAAAGAACCGTTTTATGAATAAATATGTCATTATAAAATGAGTGTACGGTTTATTCGCTAGAGTTACCCTTTTGAAAGGAGATAGCATGGAGTTCAACAGACAGACCGTGGAACGGGCATTGGAAGAAGCGGCAAAGTCTAATCCAGGGGCATGGGTGGACCATTCAAGGTATGTGGCGCAGGCCTGTAAAAATATTGCGGTACGCTGCAAACACTTATCTGCGGAACAGGCTTATTTTTTTGGATTGTTACACGATATTGGTCGTTATGCCGGCGTGGGTTCAGAAAAACATCTGATCGACGGTTATCGCTATTGCATGGAACGTGGATGGGAAAAAGCGGCGCAGATCTGTATCTCCCACGCGTTTATGATACAGGATATTGAAACCTCTATCGGGGTGTTTGATGTAAGCGATGATGATTACCGGTTTATGAAAGCGTTTGTCGCAAATGCCGTCTATGATGATTATGACCGGTTGGTGCAGCTATGTGACGCGCTGGCTATGCCGACAGGCTTTTGCATTTTGGAAAAAAGATTTGTAGATGTGACCATACGCTATGGCGTTCACCCGGCGACAATAGACAGGTGGAAAAAAATTTTACAGATTCAAGCGCTATTTGAGAAGCAAATCAAATGCTCTATTTATACGTTGCTTCCGGGCGTTGTGGAAAACAGTTTTCGTTAGGAGGATGTTATATGTATTATGAGGCAAGTGATTTTTTAGAAACTGTGGACAGCAGCGCATTAAAAATGATCGCCCGTGCAAGGGAATTGACGCGGCAATATTATTTTTCTGATTATGGAGATATCGAAAAGAGGACTGCCATTCTCCGGGAGCTATTAGGAGGCATGGGAGAAAATGTGGCAATTGATACGCCTTTTCATTGTGATTATGGGAAAAATATTTTTTTGGGTAATGACGTGATAATCAATATGAACTGTACTTTTGTAGATAATCAGCCAATACGAATTGGCGACAGGGTTTTGATTGCGTCAAATGTGCAGATTTATACATCTTCACACCCGGTT
>CAOJND010000051.1 GCA_948439445.1 uncultured Eubacteriales bacterium
TGGGCAAGCTGTGCTACTTCCGGGTGTACTCCGGTACGCTGGAAAAGGGTACCACAGTGATGAACTCCACCAAGAGAAATCGTGAGCGTTTGGGCCGGATTTTGCAGATGCATGCCAATCACCGGGAGGATATCGACAAGGTATACTCCGGCGATATTGCCGCTGTGGTAGGTGTGAAGAATACCACCACCGGCGACACCTTCTGTACGGAGGATCACCCCATCATTCTGGAGTCCATGGTCTTCCCCGAGCCTGTGATTCGGGTGGCTATTGAGCCGAAGACCAAGGCCGGTCAAGAGAAGATGGGCATTGCGCTGGCCAAGCTGGCAGAGGAGGACCCCACCTTCCGCACCTACACCGATGAGGAAACGGGTCAGACCATTATTGCCGGTATGGGCGAGCTGCATCTGGAGATCATTGTGGACCGGCTGCTGCGGGAATTCAAGGTGGAGGCCAACGTGGGTGCACCGCAGGTCGCCTATAAGGAAACCATCCGCAAGCCGGTGGACCAGGATACCAAGTACGCTCGCCAGTCCGGCGGTAAGGGTCAATATGGTCACGTGAAGATTCACGTGGAGCCAAACGAGCCTGGCAAGGGCTACGAGTTTATCAATTCCGTGGTCGGCGGCGCCATTCCCAAGGAGTATATCCCTGCGGTGGACGCCGGTATTCAGGGCGCTATGCAGGCAGGCGTGCTGGCAGGCTTCCCTGTGGTAGATGTGAAGGTCACCCTGTTCGACGGCTCCTATCACGAGGTGGACTCCTCTGAAATGGCGTTTAAGATTGCCGGTTCTATGGCCTTTAAGGAGGCCTGCCGGAAGGCAAATCCCGCCATTCTGGAGCCGATTATGAAGGTTGCCGTTGTGGTGCCCGACGACTATATGGGAACTGTCATTGGTGACATCACCGCCCGCCGGGGCAATATCCTGGGCCAGATTCCCAGAACCGGCTCCACCCAGATCGACGCCAACGTGCCGTTATCCGAAATGTTTGGTTATGCCACCGATTTGCGCAGCAAAACCCAGGGCCGTGGCCAGTACTCCATGGAGCCAAGTCATTATACGGAGCTGCCCAAATCCAAGAGCGAAGAGATCATCAAAAGCCGTTCAAAGGGATAATTTTTGCTGGATTTTAAAAATTTCTCTTGAGTTTCTGCTCAAAATATGGTATGCTTTGAGCAGAACCGTGTAACGACATTTTACTATTTCATTCATAATTAGGAGGAAACTCAAATGGCAAAGCAGAAGTTTGAAAGAAACAAACCCCATGTAAACATTGGCACCATTGGCCATGTCGACCACGGCAAGACCACGCTGACCGCTGCGATCACCAAGTATCTGGCCTTCTCCGGTGGCGCTGACTACACGGACTATGCCTCCATCGATAAGGCCCCCGAAGAAAAGGCCCGTGGTATCACGATCAACACCGCCCACGTTGAGTATGAGACCGGCAAGCGTCATTACGCCCACGTTGACTGCCCGGGCCATGCTGACTATATCAAGAACATGATCACCGGCGCTGCGCAGATGGACGGCGCAATCCTGGTCATCGCTGCCACCGACGGCCCCATGGCTCAGACTCGTGAGCACCTGTTGCTGGCCCGTCAGGTCGGCGTGCCCTATATCGTTGTCTTCCTGAACAAGTGCGATCAGGTTGACGATGAAGAGCTGCTGGAGCTGGTGGAGATGGAAGTCCGCGAGACGCTGTCCGAGTATGAGTTCCCCGGTGACGATGTGCCCATTATCAAGGGTTCCGCGCTGAACGCGCTGATCTCCGAGTCCACGGATCCCAACGCGCCTGAGTACGCTTGCATCAAGGAACTGATGGATGCGGTCGACGACTACATCCCCACGCCTGACCGTAAGGCTGATCAGCCCTTCCTGATGCCCGTGGAAGACGTATTCACCATCTCTGGCCGTGGCACCGTTGCTACCGGTCGTGTGGAGCGTGGCGTTGTCAAGAAGAACGAGCCGGTGGAAATCGTTGGCCTGCGCGAGGACAAGCTGAACACCGTTGTGACCGATATCGAAATGTTCCACAAGCTGCTGGACTACGCAGAAGCTGGCGATAACATTGGCGCTCTGCTGCGTGGTATCGACAAGAAGAACATCGAAAGAGGTCAGGTTCTGGCGAAGCCTAACTCCATCCATCCCCATACCAAGTTCGCTGGCCAGGTTTACGTTCTGTCCAAGGAAGAAGGCGGCCGTCATACGCCTTTCTTCAACAACTATCGTCCCCAGTTCTATTTCCGTACCACGGACGTAACTGGCATCATCAACCTGCCTGAGGGCGTTGAGATGTGCATGCCTGGCGATAACGTTGTCATGAACGTTGAGTTGATCACCCCCATCGCAATTGAGAAGGGCCTGCGGTTCGCTATTCGTGAAGGCGGTCGTACCGTTGGTTCCGGTGTTGTTACCGAGGTCAACGCAGACTAATTCTCTTTCTAACTTATTTGCGCACACTGCTTTGGCAGTGTGCGCAAATTTTTTGGAAATATAAGGCATATTGGAGACAGAAATCTTACGATAAAACGTATGGAAAGTTGGCGGATAACCAAGTTATACCCGAGCCTCCAAACAAGTATACCGGGGCTTCAGTCCCCGGCTTTCATAAAAACGCTGGGCCTGTTCATTGCCAGTCCAAACCTTTAGGGTGATGCTCTGACAGCCAAGCACCTTGGCCTGCTGGCACACGTAGTCATAGAGAATCGTTCCAACATGTTGCCCCCGGTAGTCCTGGTGCACACATAGATCGTCTAGATATAATGATTGCTGGTCGGTCATGGCAGAATGGCCTTGAATCCGTTCCACCTGGCAGAACGCATAGCCACACACCTGTTCTGCCTCCACCGCCACATATACCGGCGTGTTTGCATTGGAAAGAATTTGCTCTAATTCTGACTTGTTGTATTTTTGTGCACCTGCTCGAAACAAATCCGGCCGGATCGCGTGATGTACCTGCCCCACCTGTAGCAGCAGCGCCAGCAGCGCAGGAATGTCTTTTGGTTGTGCGTGACGAATTTCCATCTTAGTTCCTCCGTTTTCTATTTTTCATGATAGCGCAACTTTTCCATCATCAAAAGATAGCTGCAAGCTATGGCAAGAAATACATCCTGCAAATTAAAATAAATGCTAAAGTACATCTTGATTTTTGGGTAACATTTGGTTATAATAACCATATGTCTTTTCGGATTGGATGTGTAGTTTGGCATGAAATATGCACCACCCTTGCCCAACACAATATGCCCCGACTATAATGTCCACTGGCAGGAAGATGTCGCCTATTTGATGCAACAGCTTCGCCGGTTTATACGGCATGGGGATCGGGTGCTGCTTTGCTTCCAGACGCAAGGTCCTGGAAGTCTGTGTCAATGTCTGGAGCAGGCCCTACAATCCTTGGGCGCTGTTCCCCTTCTGTGGGGACCGGATTTTCGCTGGAAAACTCTATTGCGCCAGGCCTTTGCCTACCGGGCGACGGCGGTGTTCGGCAGCGGGTCTGCACTGGCCGCCCTGGCAAAAATGGCCAGTGCCACAGGTACGCCTCTGCGGATCCGCAATGCGCTGCTGTGCAGTGACACAGGAAACCGCGCCTTGGAAAGAGCCATTGGCCACCGCCTGGACTGCGTCGTTTGGACTTGCTATCCAGTTGGCCAGACGGGCACCGTGGCAGCCTTTTCCTGTTCTGCAAAGCAGGGACTTCATCTGCGGGAAAGCCGGTTTGACGCAAAAATTATAAATCCTGACCACAACCAGGCGATTTCTGGAGAAATCGGCCAGCTCGTTTTAACAGATCGCCAAACGGGAGCGGTATTGGAAACCAGAGAACATGGGCGGCTCCTGAGCCATCCATGTCCCTGCGGTTGTTCCCAGATTAGAATCTCTCCAGCATATCGCAGTGCAGACCGAGTCCAGACCATCCGGCGCTTGGAGGAGCAACTGCAAAACGCCAACAGCATTTTGGATTATCAGGTTCGACAAACGCACTACGGGTTGGAATTGGAAGTGGTCACCTTCTCCGGCATGCTCTCCCCCAAGCTGCCTGCTTGCGCCAAGCGCGTGGTGCGTAATTGGGATCCGGAACGGGATGTGCCCCTGCGGACAGATGGATAACACAGGAAACCCTGACAGGAAGCCGCTGGTGCGGGTTTCCTGTCAGGGTTTTATTGGGGAACATCATTCCACCGCTGCCAAGGCCTGCTCCAAATCTGCTAAAATATCGTCAATGTGTTCAATGCCAATGGACAGCCGGATGGTGTTGGGCTTAATCCCCTGGTCCAGCAGCTCCGCCTCCGTCAACTGGGCATGGGTGGTGGTGGCGGGATGAATCACCAGGCTCTTCACGTCGGCCACATTGGCCAGAAGCGAAAAAATCTGAAGGTGGTCAATAAACTGATGCGCCTGGGCCTGGCCGCCCCTGATCTCAAAGGTAAAAATCGACGCGCCCCCATGGGGAAAATACCGCTCATACAGCGCATGATCCGGATGATCTGGCAAACTGGGATGATTCACATGCTCCACCTTGGAATGGTTTGCTAGGAACTGCACCACTTTCTGCGTATTCTCCCCATGGCGCTCCAGCCGCAACGATAGCGTTTCCACACCCTGCAACAAAAGAAACGCATTAAATGGAGAGATTGCCGCACCGGTATCCCGCAGCAGAATCGCCCGGATATAAGCCACAAAAGCGGCCGGACCCGCCGATTCTACAAAGGAGACCCCATGGTAGCTGGGATTCGGCTCTGCAATGGCAGGATATTTCCCGCTGCTGCCCCAATCGAACGTGCCGCCGTCCACAATGATGCCGCCCAGGGTTGTGCCATGTCCACCGATAAACTTGGTGGCGGAGTGAACCACAATGTCCGCACCATGCTCGATTGGGCGGATCAGATAGGGCGTGCCAAAGGTGTTGTCGATCACCAGCGGCAGGCCATGCTTATGCGCAATTTCCGCAATGGCGTCAATATCCGGAATGTCAGAGTTGGGATTGCCCAATGTCTCCAGGTAAATGGCTCTGGTATTCTCCTGGATCGCGGCCTCCACCTGGGCCAGGTTATGGGCGTCCACAAAGGTGGTGGTAATGCCGTAGTGCGTCAGCGTATGCTCCATCAGGTTAAAACTGCCGCCGTAAATGGTCTTTTGCGCCACAATGTGGCCACCGTCCGCCGCCAGCGCCTGGACCACATAGGTCACTGCCGCCGCCCCGGAGGCCACGGCCAAAGCGGCAACGCCGCCTTCCAATGCCGCAATCCGCCGTTCTAGTACATCCTGCGTAGGATTGGTCAACCGGCCATAGATATTCCCCGGGTCGGACAGGTCAAATCGAGCGGCCGCATGGGCGGCATTACGAAACACATAAGAGGTGGTCTGATAGATGGGAACCGCTCTGGCATCCGTGGCGGGATCTGGCTGCTCCTGCCCCACATGGAGCTGTAACGTCTCAAATTTATAATTGCCCATGGGTTATTCCTCATTTCCTTTTCCCTTTCCAGAGGTATAGGCCGGCCTTCTATAAGGGCGTTTCGATTTAAGAACACCTACAGCAATCCTTTAAAAAAGCCAGCCTTTTCTCCCTGGAAAACGGTATATTTTATAGATAAATTATAGCTGATTCTTTCTCTTTTGTCAAAAATTTTTTCACACTGTCTTCTGATCTGCTTCTTACAAAACCCGGAATCCATTCTTGATATTCTATGCGCCAACGTTATAGTAAAACAAAGAGAACAAGATAAGAAGGAAAGCAGGCTTCCGGATTTCAAAGCCTGCTTTTTGTATGTAAAACCAAACTTGAAACGATTGAGGCGGGCCAAAAGGCCCGCCTCATCGCATAGGGGGGAGTTTTATCCAACCACCAGAGTCACGGCGGTGGATTCAGCTACATAGCCGGATGCGTCGGTGACAACGCACTTATACATCTGGCCATTACGGAATGCCTTCAGTTCCACAGGCAGCTCCTGCGTGT
This sequence comes from uncultured Eubacteriales bacterium, assembly GCA_948439445.1. Lineage (GTDB taxonomy): Bacteria > Bacillota > Clostridia > Oscillospirales > Oscillospiraceae > Faecousia. The sequence continues at coordinate 5,962 of CAOJND010000051.1, forward strand.
CACAGCCAGTCAAACTGGACTTGGACCAGGTCAGGCCGCCGTTATTGGAATACATCCACTGATAAGTCAAGCCCACGCCCTCAGCCTTTACGGTGAAGGTGGCGGTAGAGCCTACCGCGCCGGTGTAATCCACAGGATTCTCCACGATGGTCGGGCCGCCAACGGTAGCGGTGGTCATGGCCACAGCCTCCGTCTCCACAACGGCACCAGTGGAGTCCGTAATCACACACTTGTACTGCTGGCCCACCCGGAACGCCTTCATGGGCACCACCATGGTGTCGGTATCAGCACCAGCCAGGGTGGACTTAGCGAAGGTCCAACCGTTGTTGTTAGAGAAGTACCACTGATAGGTGACATCCGTCCGGTTTACATCCACATGGAAGGTGGCATTGGAGCCAAGCTCGCCCACATAGGTGGCAGGCTGGTTCACAATCGCCAGATCGGGCTGCGGAATCTCCGGCGCATACAGCTTGAAGCGGTAGATACCATTGGCAGCACCGTTGGGATGCACCGTCACATACAGACGCAGACGGTTGGTGGTAACCGGAGCGAAATAGATCCGGTTGTACTTGTTGATCGCCACAGCCTGGGATACGGGCGTCAGGACAACCACATCCTGCCACTGACCATTCTCATCCATATACTGCATCCGATAGTTGGCGGGAATGCGGGTTCCGCCGCCGTCGTCGTACCAGTAGATATCAGCCGCGCTGACGGTCACAGGAGAGGTCCAGGTATAGCCAACATAGTGCTCAGAGCCTGCGCTCTGGGACCAGTTGCCCCAGCCCTTACCGGTGCCACCGTTGGAACGGGTAGGCTCAAAGGCGGGGTTGTTGATACCGGACAGATTCTCCCAAGAGGCGGTATAGTCAGATTCAGTCTTGGCACCCACCGCTTTATCAGAGGAGGCGTCTACAGAAATATCGGGCTTCAAGCCGTTGACAACAGTCATCAGGGCAGTTGCAGCGGTGTCAACCTCATCCTGGGTGGCGTTCTCATTGTTCAAAACCGCATTTGCCTCAGCAATTGCATTGTTCAGGATCTCATCGGAGCCTTCCACAAACAGATCCAGCAGCGGCACCAGCTTGTTCGCGGCGGCAACCGCCTCTTCCAGTGCCGTATAGTTGGTGGGAATGTTCATGTAGCCATAAACCTTCCACTCGATGATACCAATACCCAGGGTGGCGGGCGTCAGGGTCACACGCAACGCGGTGGTCTTTACGCCGCTCCAGGTGGTGGTGTTGTAGCGGTTGCGAGAGCAGCCCAGACCGGAAACGTTGGGCATCAGCTGCCATTCGCCGTTGGCGTCCAGGTACTCTACATAGTACTCCTTAGCCAGGAAGTTTCCACCACCGTCACGGAACAGATAGATATCCATGCCGTCGATAACAACCGGCTCATCCCAGGTGTACATCGCCCAAGCGGGATCACCCTGGGCGCCCAGCCAGTTGTGCCATACGCCGTTGGAGGTGTCGCTGGAGGAGGAGGGATCAATACCGTCGTTCATCTTGGTCACACCGCCCAGATCCTGGGGAGTGTTGATGATGGCAGAAGGTGTCGCCAGCAGGGCAACATTGCCTCTGGATGCAGAAACCACATAAACCAGAGTGGAAACAGGCAGGTTGGTGCCGGTGACAACACCGGTAGCCAGGAACTCGCCTTCGGCCGCGTACTTGGCCTCGTCAATCGCGTCCCAAGTGATGGCGGCGTTGGAAACCGTGCCGTCAGTCAGGATCACAGAGCCATTGGCAGCAAGAGCGGGGGCGGTACCAGCCGTGGTCACAACCGTGCCAACTCTCTGCACGCCGTCAGCGTTGCCATCCATGGTCACGGTAACTTCCTTGGTGGAAACCTTATCGGCGTCGGTGACCGTCAGCTGCACCGTGTAAGTGCCGGGGACAGAAACCTTTAGCTTCGCGTTCTGGGAATCCGCGTTGGCGATGACGGCGTTGCCGCCTTCCGGCGCGGAGACGATCTTCCAGCTGTAGGCCAGAACGCCGGCGTACAGAGCGTCGCCTTCAGCCTCAGCGGTCAGCTTCGCAACGGTGGGGTTGGTCAGATCTTGCACCGCTTCCGCGACGGTGATCACAGGTGCGGTCCGCTCGGGAGGATTCGCCAAATTCAGCTCCAGGTTGAAAGCTGTGCTCTTCTCGCCGTCGCTGACCGTCAGGGTGATGATGTACTTGCCGCCCATGGTAGCAATGGCAGTGGTGGCGGGCTTATCCGCGCCGGAGAAGGTAACCTCAGCGCCTTCGGGCTTTTCAGAAACCGTCCAGGCATAGGTCAGGGTGCCGTTGGGTGCACCGTCGTCGGTGACCGTGCTGTTCAGCTCGAAGGGAACGATGCCCTGCAGGTCCTTGGTCGTGGTATTGGCAGTCACCACAGGCGCCTGGTTTTCGCCAGTTTCCTGAGCAGTCAGAACCATAACCGCGGTTTCACCGGCGGGAATGGTTACCGCAACCTTGCCCTCGGAGCCATTGACGAAGCACTGGCCAGCCTGCTCGCCATTGACCGTGATTGCGTAGTAGCCGTCCTTCAGACCAGCGCCGCTGAGATTGATCTCAGACAGGTGGGCCTTGTCAGAGGTGCAGTTCAGATTTAAGGTCATGGAGCTGGCGTCCGCAGTCAGTTCCGCAGAGGACAGGGAATCCTGGATCAGCTCCAGATAGATCTTCTCGTCGATCAGGTTCACGCGCTTGCCGATGCCATCGGTGGGAACCACGGTGTAGACGCCGTCGGATTCCGTAACCGTACAGCCATAGCCATACAGGCCAAAGACCTTATCGGTGGCCACGTCGGCACTGATTCTCAGCAGGGAGCCGTACAGACCCTCGTCGCTTTCGCCGGAGAAGTCCTGCCAGCCGTTGTTCATAACACGGGTGCCGCCGTCATTGACGTTCATGGCGCCGTAGCCGCCCTTGTACATGTTGTAACGCCAGGAGACGTTGCCCACATAAGTGGAGGCAATCTGGCCCATGTTGACACAGTTGAAGTTGGACAACTTGGCGGCGTAGTTCAGACGCTCGGACCACTGGGTGGAATCCACAGTTTCATCGCCATCGTAGCGCAGCCACTCGTCCATAATGGAGCCGGCCAGAGAAGCGGTGTACTGGAAGTTCCACCAGCTCTCACCGCCGATGAAGGCGGGGTCAGCATACTGATACCAGGTGGGCTGCATGCCGCGCATGGCCCGGGTCTTCATGTTGGCCTTGCTCATGCCAACCAGAGCCTGGTCTACACGGTTATCCTCGGGATAGTAGGTGCGCAGTGCCTTCGCGGCAGCGTAAGCGCCCTCTTCACCGGTGTTATCATAGGTGAACTCGGAACCATAGGGGTAAGCGGAATTGGCCACATTTCTGCCCTTGGAGTAGGCAAATCTCTGCTTCAGATTGTCGGCCTGGGCGGTCATGCCCTCGGCATACAGGGCCTCGATCATATCGGGCACCTGCTGCTCGCCATAGAAGCCGATGGCGCCGGTGCCAACCCGGTTGACATAGATGCCATAAGCCTTTTCCAGATAGAAGGTGGCAGGCTCACGGTACTCGATCAGATCGGGATAGGCCTTCTCAATCCGGTACATGTTGAAGAAGCCAGTGGCCTCCATCATCTCGGAGAAGGTCCGGGTGTAGGGATTGGCGGAGCTGCTGTACGCGCCGGAGGCGGACAGATAGTTGGCCACCGTAAAGGTTCCCTGGGTATACTTCATGTAGGTGTTCCACATAAAGTCGATCAGGTAGGTCTCAATGGCCTTGACCTGCTCCGCGTCGGGAACCAGGTAGTTCTTCATGGTGATGAAGTTGATGTTGTCATGGCTCCAGTCGTCGCCCCAATGGCTCTGCTGTCTGGAGTCCTTGCCGCTGGCAAAATACCAGTCGCTGAAGATGCCATAGGTGGGACTGTCGGGATTCGTGTCCTGGGTGCTATCCACCATGAAATCCGCGTGGGTCTCAATGATATCATCCAGCTTGGCCAGTACATTGAATTCATACTGGGTGAACTTCTCTTCCACGGTTTCACCGTTCTTCAGTTTATAGCTCACCCGCACGGAGTTGTTGCCGATGCAGCCAAAGTGCAGGTTGTAGATGTGGTGGGACTCGCCGTCCACAACCTTCGTCTCCACGTACTCCACGGATTCCTCATATTCAGGGTTGCCGTCGTGGAGGCCCTGGCCCGTCCGGGAATTGTTGACCCGTCCGCTGACCTGGGTGGGAATGTGCGCCTGGTCAAACGGATCGTTCTCATGGACGCAGAGGATGTCCACAGTCACGTCGCTGATCAGATTCTCGTCATAGTGCAGGTCCAGCTTGGTATCCATGTTGATGGCTGTCTGGAAGCTGGGCACCGCCACGGCGTCAATCAGGCCTTCCTTGTAGAGGATGGCGCGCATATTGTTCTCCCGCTCCTCAATGGACTTGGAAGCGTTGTTGGCGCTGGCAGCGTCCTCCTGGGGATCGTTGTCGCCAGCACGGACGGCGGAGAACTTGAACTGATAGGTCTTGCTCTCACCAGGAGCAAGCACCAGACTGGAAGCGTCGGTAAAGTAGCTGCGGCCAGTCTTCTGAATATCCTTGGAGTGGATGTAGTAGACGCTCAGGCCGGGCTGCCATCCACCAGAGTCGCCAGTCCAGTTGGTGAACAGAGAACCGGTCCGGTTGTCGCTGACACCATTGTTGTTGCCAATCCAGTTGTCCACATACTCAATGCGGGCGCCGGAGGAAACAACCGG